>CAZLTK010000049.1:5333-7261 GCA_964562535.1 uncultured Candidatus Planktophila sp. | reverse complement strand
GCGCTAATGCAGATTTTGACGGAGCCAAAGAATGCGCTCGTAAAGCAGTATCAGCGCCTCTTTAACTTAGATGACGTGGAACTCGAATTTACGCCCGATTCACTAGATGCTATTGCAGAGCTTGCGCTAAAGCGTGGCACAGGTGCTCGCGGACTTCGCGCGATCATGGAATCAGTTCTCTTATCGGTGATGTACGACGTACCGAGTCGCAGCGATATCGCAAAAGTGATCATTAATAAGGAATGTATCGATGAAAACGTGGCTCCAACCCTGGTTGCACGCACTGGCGATATTCCAAAGCGCGCTTCACGCCGCGAAAAAGGTACAGAGGAGAAGAGCGCATAATCTAGACTGCGCTCTATGTCTTCAAGCTCGCCATCTGGCAAAGAACTCGCATCGACCTTTAATCCGGCCGATATTGAGTCCAGCCTCTATTCAAAATGGCTGAAAGCTGATTACTTCACCGCAGATGCCTCATCTACTAAAGAGGCGTTCACAATTGTTCTCCCTCCACCAAATGTGACTGGTGTTCTACATATTGGTCACGCGCTAGATCAAACTCTGCAAGATTGTTTATCTCGCATGAAGCGCATGAAGGGTTATGAAGTTCTCTGGTTACCCGGAATGGATCACGCCGGTATCGCAACGCAGAACGTTGTTGAAAAACAATTAGGAGCACAGGGAATTTCACGCCATGACTTAGGACGCGAAGCATTTGTTAAGAAAGTTTGGGAATGGAAAGCGGAATCCGGTGGAGCAATCCTTGATCAGATGAAGCGCCTTGGTGTTAGCGTCGACTGGTCTCGTGAGCGTTTCACCATGGATGAAGGAATGTCCAAAGCCGTTGTCTCGATCTTTAAAAAGATGCACGATGCTGGGCTCATCTACCGTGCAGAAAGAATTATCAACTGGTGTCCGCGTTGTTTAACAGCGCTTTCCGATATCGAAGTAGATCACCAAGACGATGCCGGCGAGTTTGTACAGATTCGTTATGGCGAAGGCGAACAATCAATCGTTGTCGCAACAACGCGTGCTGAAACGATGTTGGGTGATGGCGCTGTTGCTGTTCACCCAGATGATCCACGTTATAAGCACATGATTGGTACTGAAGTTCTCTTACCTCTGGTTGATCGCATGATTCCGATTATTGCTGACGAACTCGTGGAGATGGATTTCGGAACCGGTGCAGTAAAAGTCACAGCCGCTCACGACCCAAACGACTTTGAAATGGCCGTTCGACACAACGTTCCTTTTGTTGTGATTATGAATGAGCACGGCGTAATGGATGGCACTGGCACAGAATTTGATGGCATGGACCGTTTCGATGCTCGCGTTGCCGTTGTAGCAAAGCTAAAAGAGATGGGGCGCGTTGTTGCTGAAAAGCGTCCATATATTCACGCCGTTGGGCATTGCTCACGTTGCGATACAACTGTTGAGCCACGTCTTTCAAAGCAGTGGTTTGTAAAGGTCGCACCTCTTGCTAAAGCATCCGCTGATGCTGTGCGCAGCGGTGAAGTAAAGATCGAGCCAGAAGCACTTGCACCTAGGTATTTTGAGTGGGTAGATAACATGCACGATTGGTGTATCTCTCGCCAACTTTGGTGGGGCCACCGCATTCCAGTTTGGTATGGACCAAATGGTGAAGTTGAAGTTGTTGGACCTGACCAAACCGCACCCGCAGGTTGGACACAAGATCCAGATGTTTTAGATACCTGGTTCTCATCAGGACAGTGGGCTTTTTCAACCTTTGGTTGGCCAGAAAAATCAGCCGATCTTGCCAAGTTTTATCCAACAAGCGTTCTTGTAACTGGCTATGACATTCTTTTCTTCTGGGTAGTTCGCATGATGATGATGTCCACATTTGCGATGGATGGCGTTGCTCCATTTAAAACGATCATGTTGCACGGACTTGTTCGCGATCAATTCGG
>CAZLTK010000049.1:0-5233 GCA_964562535.1 uncultured Candidatus Planktophila sp. | reverse complement strand
CCAGCAACTTCTGAGCTAAACGCAATTGATCGCTGGATCTTGTCTCGCCTTAGCGAAACTCTGCGCGATGTTGACTCACTTCTTGAAGGCTACGAATTTGCTCGCGCGTGCGAAACTCTCTACCACTTTGCTTGGGATGACCTCTGCGACTGGTACTTAGAACTTTCCAAAGAAACTTTTGCCTCTGATAACAAGGCAAATTCACAGCGCGTACTTGGCCATGTACTTGATCAACTCCTACGCTCTCTGCACCCAGTTATGCCATTTATTACTGAAGAACTCTGGTGCACGCTAACTGGGGGAGAATCCCTTGTTGTTGCACCATGGCCGAAGGCAGATCCTTCACATATAGATAAGAAGTCCGAGAAACTGATTTCGACTCTGCAAGAAGTTGTTACTGAAGTTCGACGCTTCCGCAATGATCAAGGGCTTAAGCCTTCGCAGAAAGTGCCAGGTCGTTTCTCTGGCTCTGCCGATGTGCTCGAATATTCCAGCGCCCTGCGCTTCTTATTGAAACTCGAAGATAAAGATTTCACAGCATCTGCATCTCTTGAAATTGGCGGCATAAAGATTGAACTCGATCTCACTGGTTCTATCGATGTTGTGGCTGAGCGCGCACGTTTAGAGAAAGATTTAGCTGCAGCCAAGAAAGATCTTCAGACCGCCGAAGTCAAATTAGGCAACGCTGGCTTTATGGCGAAGGCACCGGCTGAAGTTGTTGTCGAGATTAAAGAGCGATTAGGTAAGACAACCTCAGATATCGAACGTATTACCGCTGCACTTGCTGCGCTAAAGTAAATCGCATATAAATTATGAATAACATCAATCCAGATGATCAGGCGCGCATAGACGCGATCGAAAAAGCTTTGCTCGCTCGCTGGCCAGAAAATCGCATCGCACCAACTCTTGAGAGAATTTCGGCGTTGGTAGACATGCTCGGTTCTCCACAACTTACTTATCCAACGATTCATATCGGTGGCACCAACGGCAAGACCACGACTTCACGGATGATCGATTCGCTCCTATTCGAAATGGGCCTACGTACGGGTCGCTTCACCAGCCCGCACCTAGAAAGTTATCTCGAACGTATCTGCATCAATGGCCAACCAATTGATGCCAAAGAGATGATCTTCTCCTTTAACGACATCAGCCCCTACCTAGATTTAATGGATACCAAATTTGATAACCCAATCTCTTTCTTTGAAGCCATTACCGCACTTGCCTTTGCTGCTTTCGCAGAGCATCCGATAGATGTCGGAGTAATTGAAGTCGGTATGGGCGGACAGTGGGATGCGACAAATGTTGTGGATGCCGATGTATCGGTGATTATGCCGATCGGTCTTGACCATATGGAGTACCTCGGAAATACAATTGCAGAAATTGCGACAACTAAAGCGGGAATTATCAAGGAACAAGGCTTTGTAGTCTTGGCACAACAAGAGCCCGAAGCAGCGGTAGAACTACTGCGCAGAGCCGCTGAAGTCGGTGCAGATGTAGCTCGTGAAGGCCTTGAATACTCAATTGATTCTCGCGCGATTGCAGTAGGCGGTCAGTTAATCTCAATTACAGGTTTGCGCGGACACTACGACGATATTTTCTTACCGCTACACGGCAAGCACCAAGCATCAAATGCGGCGGCTGCCTTGATCGCCGTTGAAGCATTTTTCGGAGAACAAGACTTGGATATAGATGCGGTGCGTGCAGGGTTTGCCAATGTAACTTCACCAGGGCGTTGCGAGATTATTCATCGCGATCCAACAATTATCTTGGATGCCGCGCATAACCCGCATGGAGCTAAGGCGATTGCAGAAACCATTCAGAGTGAATTCACCTTTGATGATGTCACAGGAATTGTTGCGCTGATGGCTGATAAGGATGCTCTAGGAATTTTGCAGGCGCTAGAGCCGATCATGAACCAGATAATCGTTACAACTAACTCAGCTGCACGCTCGATGGCAGTAGGCGATTTAGAGGCTTTAGCAACCCAAGTATTTGGCGCTGATCGAGTCTTTTCTCAACCAACGCTTACCGATGCAATTGATAAAGCCATTAAGGATTCAGTTCGTCCACTTAGTGAAGAATCGTTGGCTATCTTAATAACCGGATCAGTAGTCACAGTTGGCGAAGCTCGCACTGCGGTGCGAAAGAAATATGCGAAGGCGCCGATTGAGGAAGGCAAATAATGCGCGTACTTGGTTCTGCTGTGCTTTCCATGGAATTTTTAATCATGGGTTTTGCAATGTTGCTTGCGAAAGATAGCGACGAGCCACTGACTTTAATTTATGGCGCAGTGGTTATGTTTTTAATGATCTATGCAATTCGACTTCTCAAGAAGCGCGCAGGTTGGATCTTTGGTTCGATTCTTCAGATCGCAATGGCTGCATACAGCTTTGTTGTTCCATCCATGGCGATTGTTAATGTCATGTTCGTGGGGTTATGGATTGCGGCGATAATTGTTGGCCGTAAGGGTGAGGCCGCCCGCGCCGCCCTTTTGGCGCAAGGTAACCCCGCCGACCGCAAAGGCGATGAAAAGTAGGGCGAAAAAGCCGTGGAGCGGATAAGCCCAGATGCCTAATAGACTAGGCAGGTGAGCACAGAAAAGACCTTGATCCTCGTAAAGCCAGATGGCGTACGCCGCCAATTGGTAGGCGAAGTAATTTCGCGTATCGAGAAGAAAGGTTATGTTGTTACCGCGCTCAAGATGATGCAAGCAGATCGCGCAATATTGGAACGTCACTACGCCGAGCATCAAGGCAAACCATTTTTCGAACCACTAGTTGAGTTCATGATGTCAGGTCCGATCGTTGCAATGGTTGCTGAGGGCAATCGCGTAATCGAAGGTTTCCGATCAATCGCTGGTGTAACTGATCCAACGATTGCTGATCCCGGAACAATTCGCGGTGATCTTGCTCGGGATCAAGGAACAAAAGTTGTACAAAACATTGTGCACGGTTCAGATTCTCCAGAATCTGCAGCACGCGAAATTGAAATTTTCTTCGGCAAGTAATTCCAAGTAATTCAAAGCAAAGCGATTAACTGAAGGGTTAAACATGAGTAATAAAATGTCATTTATCGGCCGAGATATGGCCGTTGACTTGGGAACCGCAAATACCCTGGTCTACGTACGTGGTCGTGGCATTGTTCTAAATGAGCCTTCAGTAGTTGCCGTAAACCAAGACACTGGCGGAATCCTTGCTGTTGGTCTTGAAGCTAAGAAGATGATCGGTCGCACACCTGGAAATATTGTTGCTATCCGTCCACTGAAAGATGGCGTTATCGCAGACTTCGATACAACCGAGCGCATGCTCCGTTACTTCATCCAGAAAGTTCACCGCCGTCGTTACTTGGCTAAGCCTCGCATCGTCGTCTGCGTTCCTTCAGGAATTACAGGTGTAGAACAGCGCGCTGTTAAAGATGCTGGTTATGCAGCAGGTGCGCGCAAGGTTTACATCATTGAAGAACCAATGGCTGCCGCAATCGGTGCCGGTCTGCCAATCCACGAACCAACCGGAAATATGGTTGTAGATATCGGTGGCGGAACAACTGAAGTTGCCGTTATTTCATTGGGCGGAATCGTTACATCCCTTTCAATTCGCGTTGGTGGAGATGAGCTAGATCAATCGATTATTAATTGGGTTAAGCGCGAATTCTCACTTCTTCTCGGTGAGCGCACCGCTGAGGAAATTAAGATGGCTATTGGTTCTGCATACCCACTACAAGGTGAAAACGATGCGGAAATCCGTGGTCGTGATCTTGCAACTGGTCTTCCAAAGACAATTGTTGTATCGGCTGCTGAAATTCGTAAGGCGCTTGAAGAGCCAGTGAACGCAATCATCAACGCAGTAAAGAGCACACTCGATAAGTGTCCACCAGAACTTTCTTCAGATCTAATGGATCGCGGCATTGTTCTTACTGGTGGAGGAGCACTCCTTAAGGGTCTAGATGAGCGCCTTCGCAAAGAAACCGGAATGCCAATTCATATCGCTGATCGTCCATTGGATGCAGTTGTTGAAGGTTCCGGAAAGTGCATTGAAGAGTTCGAAGCCCTTGAAAAGGTTTTGATCTCCGAGCCTCGTCGATAGGTTTTAAAGATGCGTAGCGGCGGCGACAACCGCGGTCGTCTCCTTCTCATTTCACTTATTGTTACTGCGCTCTTTCTAATTACTTTAGATCTGCGTGGCGTACAGGTGATAACTGGGCTACGCAACGGTTCACAATCTGCGCTCTCACCAATTCAATCCGTTGCCGCCACAATCTTTCGCCCGGTTGGAAATTTCTTCTCTGATGTAACCCAACTTGGTCGCACTCGCGGAGAAATTGAGAGATTAAAGGCGACCAATGAAAAATTGCGCAAAGAGCTAATTGATCGCCAGAACGCAGATGCCGAGCTTGAAAAATTAAAGTCAGTGCTTGATCTAGCCGGAACCGCAAAGTATAAAGTTGTTAATGCCAAAGTAATTTCACTTGGATCTACTTCTTCATTCACCCAAACAATCACTATTGATGCCGGAACAAATAACGGTATTCGACAGAATATGACGGTTATTACGGGGCTAGGTTTAGTTGGTGTTGTGAAAATTTCTTATCCAAATAGCGCGCTGGTGCAGCTGGCAACCGACCCGGCATTTAAAGTCGGAGCAAGAGTTGCCGGCAGCCAGCAAATTGGAATATTAAGCGGGCAAGGAACCTCCAAAGCGGTACTTCAACTTTTGGATAACCAAACCACTCTTAAGGTAGGCGATGTAATTCTGGCTCGCGGCAGCGTCAACAATCGACCATTTGTTCCCGGCGTTCCTATCGGGCAAGTAACTGCAGTAGACAATGCAGCGGGAGCAGTAACCCAAACTGCTGATATCAAGCTATACGTAAACTTCTCGGCACTTAGCACGGTAGCAGTTGTAGTCTCTGCTCCCAAGGATGATCCGCGCGATGCTCTTGTGCCTAAAGCACCAGTTCCAACACCAGTTCCAACCGTAACCATTTACGCTCAACCATCAGAATCGCCAACTCCATAAATGTTTGCCCGTAGATTCTTCATCTCACTTCCAATTTTTTCTCTCATCTATATTCTGCAAGAGAGCGTTGTTACCCAATTTAAATTATTTGGTGGCGGATTTTCACTCTTTCTAATATTCACGCTCCTATGGTCCGCGCTCGGCACCCCTGAAATGGGGGCGTTAACTGGTTTCGGTGCTGGACTCTTGATGGATCTTTCCCAAACTGCTTCTGGACC
>CAZLTK010000048.1:0-7363 GCA_964562535.1 uncultured Candidatus Planktophila sp. | reverse complement strand
AGCCCCGAACTCATAATTCGGTCGTCGTCGGTTCAAGTCCGACCCGTCCCACCAGAACTAGATCCTGCTGTTAAGCGATTGAGATTTTCTCTCGGACGCTTGGGTGCTCAGCGGTCGAAGAACGTTCAACTAACTCGGGCTGGAAAAGTACATGTTGATGGATATGGGTATCCGGTAGTTCACATTCTTGAATCACCAGTTCTGTTGCAGTGTAGCCGAGTTGGTATCCATCCTGTGCGACCGTCGTCAGCGGAACTAGAGCGTTAGGTGCCAGTTCAATGTCATCGAAACCCATCACCGAGATATCCTCAGGAATCTTGATTCCGGCTTCAATTAGACCGCGCATAAAGCCAAGTGCGATCAAGTCATTTCCGCAGAAGACGGCGGAGGATTTAGATTTAGAGTCAAGAAACTTCTTGGCGCCTAACTCTCCCCCATGTGTTGTTGGTGAAGGAATTTCAATAAAACTAAGGTTGGCGCCCATTTCTTCAGCCGCTTGCTTGGCGCCCTCACCACGTTCAATAAATTGATTGATGGTGTTTTCGTAAACATAAGTTATATCGCGATGCCCTAGATCTACTAAGTGTCCAATCGCAACGTGACCGCCTCTTATGCCATCAACTTTGGCAGAACAATGGACATCGAAGTAACGGTTGGTATCGATCAAGGTGACTGCGATGTTATTTGAACGCAGGAAATCGAGATTGTCAGTTTTGCCACGGGTAGGCCAGATCATGATGCCCTGCACGTTTTGCCCAGCTAAAGTTTGGATGTACTTACGCTCTTTCTCATGCGAGTGATCGTGGTTGCATAAGAACAAGGAGTAGCCATTTTGGTTTGCGGCATCCTCTGCCCCACGCGCGATCTCAGTAAAGAGCGGGTTTGAAACATCCGGTAACAAAAGGGCAAGAGTCTTTGAATTTGATGAGTTAATTTTCTTTGCAAAACTACTTGATACAAATCCAAGTTCATCCATCGCCTGTTGGACTTTTACTAAGGTAGCCGGCGCAACAATTTCGGGGCGGTTAAGTACATTGGAAACAGTTCCGATTGAGACTCGGGCCCTGCGTGCTACATGGCGGACGCTAACTGTCATGTCGGAATTTTTCGCCCTACGGGATGATAAGTCAAGGAATGGGTTCTTTTAAGCATGGATTCGGCTCCTTAATTGGTTGAATCGTTGAACAGTTCAAAACTCGACTTAACTTTGAACGTTTCAATCTCACGTTTTTATAACAAAAATTTTTTCTTTAATTGCTAGTTATTGAACAATTTGTGCAGTAATTTGACTACGCATTTGGAAATCAACTTGAAGAGAAAGGTCGACAATGCGCGCAACTAAACGGAAGTTTATTGCAGTTGCTTCTGCAACTCTCGTGGCAGTAAGCGGAACAATTTCATTGAACTCCGCGTCAGCAGCAATAACCCCCTCGTTCTGTCCAAGATTTACCGGAACTTTAACGGTTCTTTCAACTGTTATTTTGGAGAAGCCAGATGGAGCTGTCGAGCAAGAAATTGCCGATAAATTCATGAAGGCTTGCCCAAAGACTAAGATTAAGTTTGTTGGCGTTCCAGCAAATGATTTGGTAACAAAGCTCACTGCTATGGCAATTGCTGGCAACGTTCCAGATATGTATGCATCAGATGCTGTTAATACAGTGAAGATGGCAGCTCTAAATATTCCTCTGGAACTCCGCGCAGCACTTGGTCAAGACTACATAGACGGTTTTGCTAAGGAAAATGTTGGCGAAATGACAATTGGCGGAAAGATTTATTCTGCTCCTTGGTTTAGCATTCCAACAGCAATTCTTTATCGCACAGACCTCTTTGCTAAGGCTGGCGTAAAGCCACCTAAGTCATTCGAAGAGTTCATCACAGTATGTAAGGCTCTTACAAAAGATACTGATGGCGATGGAAAGATCGATCAATATGGCTGGGCAATGGTTGGAACTGACAATGGTTCTGGTCAAGGTCGATTCAACACAATTGCTCGCAACATGGGAGCAGTCGATGTCGGCAAGGATTCATCAGGTAAATGGGTAACTCAGATTGACTCTCCAGGATGGAAAGCTGCACTTAAGCTTTACAAGGATGCAGTTGATGTCGGTTGCGTTCCTCCAGGACAATTCCAAACTGGATACCCAGAAGCATCTGTGCAGATTGGTAAGGGACAAGCAGCGATGATGATCACTGGCCCTCACACAATCGGTGTAGCTCTAACAGCTAACCCAGCAGCTAAAGGTAAGTTGGCCGGAGCGCCAATTCCTGCAGCAGCCGGAGTTTCTCCAACTACTAGCTTGAACCAGTCAGGTTATGCGATTGCTCGAAAGAGTAAGCACCGCGCAGCCGCTATTGCGTACTTGAAATTCCTTTTGAATAAGGAAAATCAACTTCGCATTAACGACGTCACCTACCGCATTCCTTCTCGTTTGGATGCACAAGCAGATCCACAAGTTAACTCAGAAATGAGCCTTGGCTTTGTGAAGGCGGGAGAAGGCAAAGTCTTCTCTAACCCACAAATTCCTTGGTACAACTCAATCGCAATTCTCGCATCTCCTGCCTATCAGGCGGCGATAAAGGGTGATAAGACGATTGATCAGATCGCTAAAGAACAGGCTGAAAAAGCGCGAAAGATTATCGCTGATAACGGGTAACGCTTAACCGTCTGTTTGTAAATTGAGGGAATGTGACATCGAGAAGAGAAGAAATTCTCTTCTCGATGTCACTCTTTCAACACTCATAATTTTCTTTAGAGAGGCAATATGAAAAGCGCATTTAAAAAGCGGGAAAGCCGTTCCGGCTACTTCTTCACTTTGCCCACTTTATTAATTGTTTTCTCTTTGATTATCTATCCTCTTGGCTATGCGATCTTCATCAGCATGCAGCGCACCAACCTCATTAGTGAATGGAAGTTTGTTGGTGCCCGTTATTACGCCGAACTTTTAACCGATGCAGAGTTCTTAAATTCGCTTAAGATCAGCTTAACCTTTGCCTTCTTTGTAGTCGTTGGCAACTTTGTGGTCGGCCTTCTACTGGCTGTTATTTTGAATCAGAATCTTAAATTTGCTACAACTTTTAAAATTATCTTGATGCTGCCTTGGCTACTGCCCGAGGTCGTTGTTGCACTTATCTGGAAGTGGCTCTTTAACCCAACATATGGGCTTATCAATTACATTTTAAACACCGTCGGTCTGATTGATTCCGATGTTTCCTGGTTCGATTCGAGCACTTCTGCCTTAGTCGGAGTTATCTTCGTTGCTACCTGGAAAGGCTATCCAATCGTCATGATTATGATGTTGGCTGGCATGAAGAACATCCCTTCAGAGCGTTACGAGGCTGCTGCAATCGATGGCGCAACTCGTATCCAGCAGTTCAGACATATAACTCTTCCAGGCTTGCGCCCAATATTTTTAGTTACCTGCATCCTTGAAACTGCTTGGTGGTTTAAGCACTTCACGGTGATTTGGCTGATGACTTCTGGTGGACCTGCCGGTTCAACCAAGGTGGTCTCTATCAGTATTTATCAGCAGGCCTTTGGAGACTTCAACTTCGGTAAAGCTGCCGCTGAGTCTGTAATTATCTTGACTATTCTCCTAGCCGCAAGTTACTTCTATTCAAGGGCGATTCGCAATGACAACGATTAAAGAGACATTGATTAAAGAGACGATGGCCAACGATAAGAAGTACGGGCTAATGAGCGATGTAAAGGTCGCTCGCAAGATAACCAACCTCACAAGTTACAGCGTTCTTTTCTTCTTCTCCGCTCTGATCCTCTTTCCAATACTTTGGATTATTTCTACATCCCTAAAGAATGAAGAGGATCTCTTCTCACTTCCTCCTCAGATTGTTCCTGAGAATCCAACGCTTCATGCATTCAAACAGGTTTGGATTGATCACCCATTCTTGGCTTACTTCCGCAACTCGCTGATAGTCGTTAGCGCCGCAACCTTCATCTCCGTTACATTCTCGGCATTTGCGGCTTATGGGCTATCAAGATTTAAATTTAGAGGCCACGGAACATTTATGGCTTTTCTCCTCGCTAGCCAGCTATTCCCATCAATTATGTTGTTGATTCCGTTCTACAAGATATATATGACCTTCGGTTTGATTAACACCCATGCTGCGCTAATCATTACCTATGTCTCATTTACCATCCCATTCTGTACTTGGATGATGCGTGGTTACTTCGACGGAATTTCCAAAGATCTAGATCTTGCCGCACAGATTGATGGCGCAGGACGTTTTAGAATCTTCCGCAGCGTAATTCTTCCACTCTCCTGGCCAGGACTTGCCGCAACAACAATCTATTCATTTATATCTGGCTGGAACGAGTACATATTTGCACTAGTTCTAACCCAAGATGAAGAGATGAAGACAGTGCCGGTTGGGATTGGTCAGCTAGTTGGCGAATACAGAATCGACTGGGCGCAGTTAATGGCAGCATCGTTATATGCGCTTATTCCGCTAACGATCATCTTTATCTTCTTCAACAGATACTTCATCAGCGGCCTTTCAGCCGGAGCGGTTAAAGAATAAGTCTTACCACTCTGCAAGCGATCCATCGTGGTGCGTCCAGTCAGGATTGCGCCAACGATGGCCGTTTTCAGCGGCCTTGCGAACCTCAGCTTCATCTACTTCAATGCCTAAACCTGGTTTAGTCATCAATTCGATATAACCGTCTGGTGCATCAAAGACAGAGTAATCAACCAAATACTTCATAAGTGAACCGTTATTGCCGCGACCAAGGCCAAGAACTTGCTCTTGAATCAAGAAGTTCGGAGTAGCAAAATCTAATTGCAAGCATGCTGCAAGGGCGATCGGTCCAAGTGGGCAGTGCGGAGCAACGGCGACATCGTAAGTTTCAGCCATTGTTGCAATTCTGCGACATTCAGAGATACCGCCAGCATGGCTTAAATCAGGCTGAGCAACGGCGATTCCAGAGCGAAGTACATCTTTATAGTCTTTTCGATCAAAGAGGCGCTCTCCGGTTGCAATCGGGGTAGAGGTAGAGGCAACGATCAAATCAAACTTGTCAGAAAATTCAGGAAGAACAGGTTCTTCAATGAATAAAAGATTCAATGGCTCAAGGTAAGGAAAGACTCTGCGAGCCATAGCAAGGCTAAAGCGGCCATGGAAATCAAGTGCGATATCGATTTTATCGCCGACATGTTCTCTAACTGCAGTAACGCGAGCAACAATGTTCTTTAGCTCTTGCGCAGTATCGATATGTTCTAAGCCATCAGAAGGCGCAAATTTAAGCGCTGTTAAGCCTCGCGCTAATTGAGTATCAGCATTGGCCAAGATCTCTTTAATATCTTCGGCGATTGGATTGTGGGTGTACCCATCTTTTCCACCAACTCCACCAACATGGCCATAAATGCGAACTCGATCGCGAACTTGTCCACCAAGTAATTGATAAACGGGTACGCCGAGAGCTTTACCTTTTATATCCCAGAGCGCTTGATCTATGCCAGAGATGGCTGAATCCATGATTGCGCCACCGCGATAGAAGGAGCCCTTCTTCATTCTCTGCCAGTGACGTTCGATCTGGAATGGATCTTTACCAATTACATGGTCCATTAATTCGTCGACTGCTGTGGCTACCGTGAGCGCCTTACCTTCAAGTACAGGCTCGCCCCAACCGGAAATACCTTCATCGGTTTCAATCTTTAGAAAAAGCCAGCGGTGGGCAACGAAAAATAATTCGAACTTAGTAACTTTCAAGATAGCCCCCAGTATTTTTAATTAAGTATTTTCTGAAGTCTAATCTTGGCAATAACCTTAATCAAGCAAATCTAGCAATTACTTTCTTGGTACTTGAACAGCGTTCAATAAATTCATCGTTAGAAATTTTTGGATCATAAAGTGAATTACCGATACCAACTGCTAGCGCACCTGATTGAACAAGTTCAAAGGTATCTTCAACAGAGACACCGCCAACTGGAATTAAGTGTGAATCTTTTGGTGAAACTGATTGCAGAGCTTTCATAAATGGAACGCCTAGATTAGAGAATGGGAATAACTTCATAGCTCTGACGCCATGCTTATAGGCTTCAAAGAACTCCGATGAAGTTGCTACTCCAGGTATAGGGATTAATCCAAGTTTCTGGGCAGCTGAAACAACTTCTAAATCAAGGTTCGGGCTAATGCAGATCTCAGCACCTGCCTTAGCAATCTTTTCTACATCGCTGACTGTCAACACAGTACCTGCGCCAACTGTGATATCTGGCGAAAGATGGCCACGCAGGGTTTCAATACTTAAAAAGGCTTCGGGACTATTTAGCGGAACCTCGATAACTTTAACGCCTGCAGAAACTAGCAGGTCTCCCACCTCCAAGACTTTATCCGGAGTTATTCCCCTAAGAATTGCGATAATTGGAGCAGTTTTCAAATTACTAAAAAGTTGCTCGGATGTATTCATGATTTACTCTCCACCTTTTTCGCTAGCGCTACGAAGTAATTGATTAGTTGCCCACTATTTTCAACGGTTGCTTTAATTCCAAAGTGGGAAAGTGCAAATATATAGATTTCAGCAAGAGAATCAGATGCGACGATCTTGGCCTCACTTGCCTCACACCAACTCTTTGCAGACTTGATTTCAGCACCGATCAATAGCCCCGATAAGTACTCCCGCGATGCATCCTGAGACTTTCCCTGTATCCAATTGGCTCGAATTGAGAATAAGTCATGAGTTAGATCAGAACTATCTGCCTTAAGACCTTCAATAAAATCTTCGGAGGCTACTAATTTCGCAGATGAATCAGTTGCCTTTGAAAGTGTGCTGTGATTCCTCAGGAGTTCGAAAAGCTCCCCAGTCATATAGGTTCGAAAATCTGTGATTTTTCCGCTCTTGATTTCAACCCATTTACTGTGCGTCCCCGGTGAGATCACTAAGCCGTCTTCAAGCCCTGAAGCAAGAGATTGCGACTCTTCCCCACGCATTACATCTCCAACCTTTGAAACACCTGGCACGATAAAAAGCGCTGGTTCAAAGTTTGGTACTTGAATAAGAGAGTTGCTTACTTCATCGATATCAAGCGGCAAAGGAGAGAAATTTGTCTCGTGAAGACCAATATTTGAACCAATCATTCCTATTGTGATGATGAATTGAAACTGGCCCTGCCACTTACCTAAGACATCGGTGAGGTACTCAGAATGCGCGCCGGCGGCGAAGTTCTTTACGCCTTGATCTGTTTGAATATTGTCAGAGATTTGATCGTGTTCAATCAACCAAGCGCGAAAGGATGAAGTTCCCCAGTCAATCGCTACAAACTTCATCAGATTATAATTCTACTGCAGAACCACTAATAATTGATTCTTCGCAAGCAATTGCTACGCGTAGCGCTTGGCGCGCATTAATTGG
>CAZLTK010000047.1:0-7370 GCA_964562535.1 uncultured Candidatus Planktophila sp. | reverse complement strand
TTTTATCTTTGAGCCAACGCTTCTCGATTTTGTAGGTCTGGCCATCGACTTCGATAATCGCACCCATAAGTGGGCCGACATCTTTTCCGTAAGGCTTGAGTTTTTGAATCTCTTCTGCCTGCGAACTAGATTTCCACTGGAACAAGTAGTTGAGAACCTCTGCAATTGTCGTCTTACCCATTTCGTTGGGTGCGCTTATTATGTTTAAGCCAGTTGGTGACAGATCCACTTCAACTTTCTTTGTGATTCCTTTGACATTTTCTGCCCAGAGTTTATGGATCTTCACTTGTTACCTCCCGCGAACTCGGTCAGTAATTTGAGCGCTTCAAGAGAAATCTTGGCTTCATCATCATCTCTCATCGCGCGTTCCTTTAAATCTTGGTATGCGGTAAGCGCATAACCAGATAATCCCGCTGGGACTTTCTCGGTTAATGGGTCAATTTCCCGTCTTGCGCCAACGCTTGAATCTGACTCTGCAAAACCTGCTAGGAAGTCATTTTCCCACTCATCAAAAAGACTCTGACGGCGTAGATCGGTTTCGACATCAAGAATTGAGTCTAAGTAAATCTTTACTAAAGTTTGAGATGGTCGTTTAACGCTATCAATTCGAGTTTCGAGATCTTTAAGATCCTGTTCGGAACGGATTTCATACTGTTCCTTAGGCTTTCCGAGACAAATGAACTCCCACTTTCCGACCTCTAGTGGTTCAACCTTTACCTTTTCGCCCGGCTTAATTTCAACAACCAGCACATTGCGCTGACCATCGGGATCCTCGTCATAATCAGTCGGCTCAGGTGCTCCTGAATACCAAACCGCTCCAGTTACTCCAACCTTCGTGGTTGAGTGTCGATCTCCGAGAGCTGCGTAGTGAATCTTGCCGCTAGCAATTGCTTCTTCAATCGGTTGCAGAGCAATCAAGTCTTTTCGATCGCCTGTGTAGACAACTTTATCGATTGCACCGTGTCCCGCAAGGATGCGGATGTTGGAAGTTGGCTCAAGCAAATCCAATTGTGCTTTTACTAGATCGACTTGATCATCTTTTCCCTCACGGGGTGCACCGACAATTTCAACACCAGCAAGATCTTTTAGCGTATTGCAGCCCGCATTTAATACATGCAGTTTGTCAGGCTTATTCTCCAAAAAATACTTGGATGTAAAAATATATTCAGATCCATTCCACTCATGGTTTCCAGCCAAGACATAAACTGGTTTATTAATGCGTGATATTTTCTTAAAGGTGTTCTTAATTAAATTTTCAGACACGCGGGGAGTTTCGAACATGTCGCCGCAGACCAGAACAAAATCGATCTCATTCGTTGGGTTATTTGCGTAATCTGCTATTGCATCAATTACCTCAAGGCGGGCCTTACTCATCGCCTCACGTGAGTATTCACGTAAACCATGAAAAGTCTTGCCGATTTGCCAATCAGCGGTGTGTATGAACTTCATCTATCGAACCCTTGCTTTCTCATCTTCAACATCGTGCATAACCGACCAGACCTGGTTTAAAGGCTTAGCAAACCCGTAACCGCGGGTGTCGGCAACTTCAGATTTGAAGTTTTTGTAATCAATCGAAAGTGCCTGCTGGTTTACCCAGGCAGCGAACTGTTCGTTTGTGATGGAGATGCGATATGGGTAATCAGCCAGAGGTGTTGCCACCACGGTGGCTCCGGTTGCCTTAACCAACGGTTGCAGTGACTTGCGATCACGGGCGCGCACTTGGAGTGCACCATCTTTATATACGGCGCTAACAAAACCTGATTTTGTAAAGATCCACATAACTAGGCCTCCTTCACAAGACGAGCTTTGATGTCATTCCACTTGCCGATGCGCTGGCGGATAAGCGAGAGGCTAGGTGCGCCCTCCACTTTGCGTTGCCATTCTTCATAACCGATAGCAGAACCATTTGTGCGTGGATCAGCAAGGTATGAAGCGATAAAGCCAAGCATGTCTTCTTCGCTATGCGCGCGGGTGTAGCTCTTGCGCATAGTTGGACCGTGTGTGACTCCGGCTTTCTCGCAGGCTTGATTCCAAGTTCCAAAGCGCGACAAGTAGACGGCAATGGTTGGTTGGATCTTTAGCTTCTTGTATTTATTTGTAGTCAGCGGACCAACTACTTTTTCAGAAGCTAAGCGCAGAATTGTTAGTAGATCCTCATCTGTGTAAATCTTCTCGAAGTTCATTCTGCCCTTAGGCAACTTCTTGGCTTGCTTGCCCAAAAGTTGACGAACGCGGGCAGGCTTTTCATCTAGGTGGGCAGCCAAAGTTTCGACATCGGCGGTACCTAGATCTTTAAATGCTGCCAGGGCTTCGGCCTTCTTCTTAACTTCACGATTTACGCGCACGGTTCTAGCAGAAGGGCCTTCGTTGGCTTTAGTGATGAGGCGAATCATTTCTCGGGTGAGATTTAGTGAATCGCCGATGGCTTGCAAGGTGTGCCCTGCTTCGCGCATCTGCACGACATAACGATTGCGTTCTTCGTTTGTCTTGAAGGAAATTTTTGGCAAAGGCTCACGATTTACCAGTGATGGAAAAATGCGACGTTCTTTTTTCGGCTCAGCCATATACATATCTTCTCCTTTACGCAGCCTGCTGGGAAGAAGGCGAGAAGAAACTCTCGCCTTCAACCATCAGCCAGTTGTAGAAATCGCGGTTAAAGAGCGCATCTTCACCACGGTTATCGCGAATCCGCGCGATCGCCTCAGCAGGCTTTAAGCCATCTTTAATCAGGATTAGTGCAAGTACTAAACCTGAGCGGTTGAGGCCGGCCTGGCAGCGCACTAGAACGCGGTCGCCTTGTTTCCAACGGTCGTAACCGAAGTCAACGGCTTGGCGAAGTCGATCTAGATCGATGTCGGTGATTGATGCATCAGGAACTCCGTAACGAAATTCTTGAACTTTCCAATCTGCAGGACGTGCCCATGCATACATGGTCACGATCGCATCGAAGGGAAGATCAGTGCGCGGGCGGTTATTGGTCTGTGCCAAGTGAATGACATCAAGATCATCTGTTCCGCCTTGGAAAAGATTTGGAGCAATCATTGAATAAAGTTGTGGATACATATATCTCCTTAGTTCAGAAAATCGGGATCGGTTGTTTCATCGCTGTCCTGATTTGGACGGATGTTTTTAGAGCGGGTCATACGTGAATATGACTCGCGCATGCGCTTTGAGGAATATGCGATCTCTTCGTGCTCTGCAGTTTGGGCAAGAGCATCCATCTCGGCAGCTTCTTCAAGGATGATCGCAAGTGATTCAGCAGAGCGTTCGTCAACTACGCGGATTTCAGAGGCGTGGCTGCGCAAATTGGCAGCGGTGCCTTTGAGGCGCTTGGTTGCAGACTTTTGATTGCCTTGCAGAATTTCTTCTGTGGCAATTGCTTTTTCGCTCTGTGCCTGCAGGATCATGCGCTCGGCCTTGACGATTGGATCTTCGATGCGGCCGGCAGCTTGATCACCGGGAACAACGTTTACGTTAACCGGCATGGTCACGCTGACTTCGTTGCGCGCTGCCAAGTCGGTGTATTCGATTGTGACATCAGCGATCTTGCAGAGGCCAAGGTCGGCAATACCTGGCACATCGACCAAGATGATGAAGCGACGGTTTTCACCGCCATAGAGATCACCGAGTTGCAGAACATAATCTTGCTTATCCATCCAATGTGGAAGGCGTTGCAACATCTCGATCTTGGGATGGCCCTTGGCGAGAGAGTTAGGGCAAAAGCGCAGAACGCAGTTAACGATGACTTTATCGAGCAAGTCATCTACTTCTGCCGCAATTGCACCGACTGCTTCATCGATATCGGCTGCAAAGCGATGTGCTCCGCCGCCGCCTTGAGCGATTGCTTCAAGGATGGTTTCGTCATAACCGTTGCCAAGACCGATGGAAGCAGATGTGATCTTTTCAGTTGCAGACTTTGCGGCAACGTCGGCGAAGAACTGTGGATCGCGTTCTCCGGCATTGGCATGGCCATCGCTTATAAGTAGAAGTGATGTTCCGCCTTCTAACTTGGTGCGACTTGCTTCACGCATGGCGAGAGTGAAACCTGCAGAGATATCGGTTGATCCCCCGGTTTGGATCTTGCGGATCGCTTTTTTTAACTGTGCGATGTCGTGATCGATCAGTGGCTTAGTTGGAACAGCCACCTTTGCAGTGTCATCGAAGATAACCATGCCGAAGGTATCTTTCTTATCAAGGCGATCGATAAGTTTAAGAATCGATTCCTTGGCCGCGGCAAGTGGTGCACCTTCCATTGATCCGCTGATGTCGAGACAGATCTGCACGCCACGTGCCGGGCGAGATGCTTGGATTTCGCTAACTGGTGCGGTGAGGTCGACCATCAAGGTGACCTTGTCTTCTGATTCGATAGCGATTAGGTCGGTATCGAGGATGAGTTTGGTTTTCATATAGCTCCTTAGAAAAGTGGTTTGAGTAAGCAGGGTCGTTTGTGACCGATAGATGCGAAGAGCATCGATGTGAAGTGATTGCTTAATCAGTAGGGCCTGGATCGGCGGCCCTGCGCGTAGCGGGCTAGATGGCTAGATGGCGCGCGAAGGCACGGGTGATCGCTGTTGTGTTGCTGGTGTTGCTGTTGTTGCTAGCGGTGTGTGTAAACACTTGGTGCCTCCGTTTCTTTTCTATTTGGAATGTTACTGGCAGCCACTGACATGGCTGGATTTGCTACTGCCGGTTTAACTAAGTGAGATGTTCTCGATGGTTGCTGATTGCGCAGCGTCCTGGAAGTGCTTGAGCATCTTGGTCTGGTTGGTGTCCTTGATCTTGAGCCATTCACCTTGTGCGTAATAAGTGGTGGTGGCCTCAAGATTTACCTCAAGCACACCTGATGGATGCAAGCGGTAAGAGCCGTTCTTTGGAACGGTGATGGTGCGGCCGTTGCCCAAGGTAATGAAGACCTCGTGCTGATCGGCAGAGTTGTTATGAGAGATGAGTGGAGTTGAAATGGTGTACCTCGTTATCTTTTCTGTGCGTTTGTATGTGGATGTGGTTTGCATATAGTCCTTTCGGGTTAGGGCTTAGGCGATTTCGCGCTTAAGCGGTGTGCGTTTTGGATGGATCAATTGATCACATTTACTTGAGAGTTCGTAGATTGCTCTTTCAATGAACTCTTGGAAAGAGTGTGCCTTGACCACAATTGAGCCAAATTCAACAACCCCGGGATCTTCGGTGGGTGGCAAGTCAAATTCGGCCTCACGAACCGGATCCCACTCGTCTAAGACAAGTTTGAATTTCGCTTCGTAGAAGTAGTCACCAGTCACACCTTGGCGATATTCCAAGTAGTAATCGCGCACAGAATCTGGGCACTCAGACCACTGGGCAATATTTAGTTCTGCATTGTTTTCATCGACCGTTGGAGAGATATAAATCTCAAATTTATCCTCACAGTGCAGTTCGATATAGGACGGTTCATCTCTAAATTCAATTACATCGAATTGATAATGGAGATTTTCAAGCTGTGCTTCGACCTCTGCAAAAGCGCCAGTGCGATCGAGTTCACGTGCTGGCCCGACGATGTTGTAAAACTCAGAGTTGATCCGCTGGGTTTCGTTCTTATCAGCTGGCAAGTGCGTAACCCTTTCTGGTAGATGCCTCGAACTTCTTGGCGTATTCGCCCTCGCCAACTTTGGTGAGGTGGAACTGTGGAGTCTCGTGTTTAAAGCATTCGTAGTAGCGCTTTTCTCCGCGGCGTGATTCACGGCCAAGGGCCTCGGCCTTCTTGCGTGAATAGCGCGCCTGAGAGATGCGAAGCTTTGCCACTTCGATGTCGCGTATGGACTTTTTCTTGCACTCTTCCTCCACGATGGCCAGACCGCGATTTTTTGGCTTATCGGCCTTGGCGCGGGCCGAGAACTTGCCCGGCTTGGACTTCTTGGATCGGTCTTTCAAATAGACCAGCTTGTGGCCAGCATCTTCAATACTGGAGTCGGTGTCGTACCTCATCGATATCTTTCCTTTCATGTTAGAAGTTGCTTCAGATGCTTTGAAGTTAGTACTGGGTACTGACTTTTTTACCCCTGCAACTTTTTCCTGCTCTCCTTCAAGAGACCATCTCTTAAAGAAGTTGTTCGTTCTTGGATAATGGTACCACCCCTATAGATATCTACCAAATTTACAAGATTGGGAGTGTCGCGCTTTTTACGCTCGTTTGGCGTGGCGGTCAACTCCCATAGATATTTCCTGTATCCTTAACACCATGAGCCCGTTTAAACTTCCCGCCACCGGTGAGGATCTCGCCTATGCCGTTCGCGGCTACATGGATGAGGCCTACGACCAGGTCAAAGGCGAGCTTGAATGGAAATTCCTGCCTGAAGGCCTAGCCGCCATCTGGGAACACTCCCCCCTTTTACGCGATGCTCGAAAGGCTTTGCCCAAGCCGGTGGCCGAGATCCGCGAGATCTGCCACATCATCGTTACCTTTCCCGGGTCAACTGCAGTTGAACGAATCCGAGACTTATTAATCCAGGCTCAAATAGTTCCCAACTCAGATGGGCAGTTCGAGAGAGCACATGAAATGGCCTCCGAACTTTTTACCCTCACCATGCGATACACGCGCGTACAAAATTTGGCACGTCATATCCGCACCGCAGTTAACAGCCACCTCAAAGCGCTCGGTATCGAGACTAGAAGCGATCGCCTGCGCAGCTCTTCTCTATACGAGAGCTCCTTTAATCGTGGACGCGAAGATGAATTTATTCAAAGGCGCATTCAAGACTTGCTGGAAGCCAAGTTGGCAAACGAATTTGATGTCGATGAGTGGGCTGATGCGGTAAATAATTTATTTAGCCTCACCGCCGGCCGTGGCGTGATGACAACCGATCGACTAGAACGCGCTAAGCGGACAAACGGAACAGTAAATAGCGGTGCCATTAATTCTTACAAACTTCGCTTCAAGCAGGCCCTTGCTTCAGCGCTGGGCATTGACCTATCGAGCAAGGAATCACGAATTGAAAAAACCTCTAATAAATCTATTGAGGGTCTCCTGCGCGAACTAGAGAACTTGCCCAGCGAATCTGGCGCGCTTTATCAGATGCTCGAAAACCTTCGCCCCAAGCGGGTCAGCCGACCTGACGCAATGCGCGGTGAAACCGTTTTTGAATTTAAAACCTTCAGCGCAGACAGCTCAAAAAAGAACTTGCTTAAGCACGTGCTTAGCCTTGGTGGACGCGAATTAATCATTGAGGGTTCGCGTGGGGCTTTTACCGATGCCATGGTTACTGGTGTGCTTAAGACTGTGAGCCTGCAGCTTTCTATCGACCCGGATGCGCGTGAACTTCGTGCGGCATTTGAAAGTGGCGGGCAAGTGCTGCGCGTACAACTAGAGCAGCCAAAGAAGTCTGATCACAAGAAGCTCT
>CAZLTK010000046.1:0-7372 GCA_964562535.1 uncultured Candidatus Planktophila sp. | reverse complement strand
GCCTTGTTCTTAGTTAGATTTGCAGTATCTGCTCGCAGCGCAGTTAGCGCAGTGTTGATCGTTGCAATCTTTGCCTGATATTCAGGGATCAACTTATTGGCTTTCTCAGTTTCAACTGCCTGCTTTGCGATATCTGCATCAAGCTTGGCGACAGTTTCATCTGTCGCAGCTTTGATCTTTGGCAAGTTTGCAACGGCCTTGTTATATGTATTTGCTGTGTTTAGGCAATCCAGTGACAACCAAGTTAGCTTTGAATTCTTGACCAATGGGTTCTTTGCACAGCGGTAAGAAGAACCGCTTACCTTTGTGGTTTGGCCAGCCTTTTTACAAGCAACGCCATTGCTGACCTTGGTTGCAGCACTTGCTGGTACTGCAGTGATAGATGCGAGTACGAGAGCGGTGGCTCCGGCTACGACGATGGCCTTACGAAACATGAAAACCTCCATTGATGATGTCGTTATTTTAGCCAATGAGTGCTTGCATATCGGGGATGCAAGCAGAGAAAAGCATGTGAATTAACGCTGTTTGACACGTAAATTCATACCAACCCTGCGAACCAGTGGCCTTGGAGCCAAAGTGATGAAACCAACTAAGAGTTTGTACTGCCATCCCGGAATCGAGACCGCCTTTCCTGCCTGCGCATCTTTCCAAGCCTGTGCGACAAGTTGATCTGAGTTAAGCCACATGAACTCTGGCAATCCCGCCATCTTCATGCGACCACGTTGATGAAATTCAGTTCGTGTAAATCCAGGACAGAGTGCTGAAACTTTTACCTTGGTAGCTGAAAGTTCGGTATGAAGAGATTCGCTTAAAACAGTTAGATACGCCTTCGATGCGCTGTATGCACCGCCCGCAATAAAGCTGGCAACCGATGAGACGTTAATTACCGTTCCTGAATTTCGTTCCTTCATTCCAGGAAGTACCACGTGCATCAACCGCATCGGTGTCCGTACCAATACTTTTAGGACTTCTTCCTCTTTTGCCAAATCACTCATCGTAAAAGCCTTATTGATTCCAAAACCTGCGTTATTAATTAGAACTTCAATCTCATTGTTCCTAATAAACTCTTCAACTTTGGCACAACCAGATTCGGTGGCTAAATCTGCGACGATAACAACTGATTCGGCGCCGAATTTATCTTTGAGCCCTTGTGCTCTTTCATGCAAGCGAGCTTCATCGCGTGCGACTAAAACCAAGTTGTAACCCTGTCCCGCGAGCAAACGAGTAAAACTCTCACCTATCCCAGCGGTTGCACCTGTTACTAAAGCCCACTTTTTCATTTCGCCTCCACAATTTACTTAAGTGCACCATAAGCGCTGGCCGGAACAACAGGATCGTTAGGTCGTATTGGATCAAGATACTTGTAAGGAGCGTTTTGTGCGGGACGCTGATCAGGCTCTCCTTTATTCGGCCACAGCGACATTGCGCGCTCTGCTTGCGCAGTAATTGTCAGAGATGGATTAACACCTAGATTTGCAGTGATTGAAGCGCCGTCGACAACATGAAGTGTTGGGTAGTTGTAAACGCGGTGATACGGATCGATTACTCCTGTTTTTTCATCTGCGCCGATTACACAGCCTCCAACAAAGTGGGCGGTAAATGGTGCGCTGATTAAATCTCCAATATGCCCGCCTGCGATTCCACCATATTCATTTGCGATATGTCGCACCGCTTCATTGGCAGCGGGGATATAAGTCGCATTTGGCTTATCGCTATCGTTTTTGGAAGTTAATTTAAAACCAAATAAGCCGCGCTTTCCCTTTACAGTTACTGCAGAATCAACATCTTGCATTACAAGTGCGATGACCGTCTTCTCACTCCAGTGGCGCACATCAATTATTCGCAAAAGCAGGGAAGGCTTAGCGAAGAACTGCTTTAACCAATGACGTCGCCGTTCTTTTCCAGTAAATCCATCAGTCATGATCGTTTGCAGCAAGCCCATGAAGTTGCTTCCTTTGCCATAACGAACAGGTTCAATATGGGTATGTTCATCAGGGAAGAAGGAAGAGGTAATCGCTGCGCCACGACTGAAATCGTTATCACGGTTATCCATAAGTGCACCAGTAAGGGCTTCACTATTTGTTCGGGAAAGGGCGCCAAGACGATCCGAAAGGCGCGGTAATTGTTTACGTTTCATCTTATGTAATAACTTCTGAGTATTAAAAGTTCCTGCAGCAACAACTAATTGATCTGCAATAAAGGTTAGTCCGCGCGAACCATCCCAAGCTCCGGTCTTTTCAGTTTTAACTACCCATTTTCCATCGCTTCGCTCTTCGAATTCTGTAACAGTTGTCATCGGGAAAACTTTTGCGCCAGCACCTTCAGCAAGTCCTAGATAATTCTTGGGCAGAGTGTTCTTTGCGTTGTGGCGACAACCGGTCATACATTCACCGCAATTTGTGCAGCCTTTGCGATCTGGTCCTTTGCCACCAAAGTAAGGATCACTCGCTGCTACGCCTTCACCTTTTCCAAAGTAAATTCCAAGGGGTGCCATCTTAAAAGTTTGTCCAACGCCCATCTTGGTTGCTGCCGATTTCATAGCCGCATCGGATGGCGAGAAGTAAGGATTCTCTTCAACTCCCAGCATGCGTCGGGCTTGTTCATACCAAGGTTCGAGTTCGCGTTTCCAATCAGTGATATCTGCCCACTGTTTATCTTGGAAGTATTTATCGCCAGGTTGGTACAAAGTATTGGCGTAGACCAGTGAACCTCCGCCAACGCCTGCGCCACAAAGGACAAGTACATCGGGGAGGATATGAATTCTTTGGATTCCAAAACAACCGAATGCTGGCGCAAATAGAAATTTATTTACGCGCCAGGATGTCTTTGGGAAGTCCTTATCTGCAAATCTCTTTCCAGCTTCAAGAACGGCTACGGAGTAACCCTTTTCGCGCAATCGAAGCGCAGTAACGGATCCACCAAAACCGGATCCGATTACTACGACATCGAACTGCAATTCCTTCGCCATCGCAGCCTCCCGTTGTTAAACGGTTAACTCCTCGACTGAGATTCCAGCTGTTGATTCATCACGAATATGCCAGCTGGTTCCGTACTCTTCAAGTAGATCAAGGAAAGGTTTGGCGTCAAACCACTCAGGACCATTTACACCTTCTGGTTTCCATGTTCCTTTATGCAGTAATTCCATGGCGATTACTGGGTTAATTGCTGTTTGCCAAACAACTGCTTGATCTCCGTAATTAGCCATTGACCATTCGTTATCAACAACGTTGTACATGTAGCACGCATATGGTTTGCCTGACTTATCAAGGCCTTTAACTAAAGTGCCGGCGCAGGTTTTACCGCGCATACGTTCACCAAGAGTTGCTGGATCTGGAAGAGATGCGGCAAGCAGGTCGCGAGGTGAAACAGGATGGCCTTGAACTTCAACGGTCTCTTTACGATCCATACCGAGCATATGAATTGTCTTTAGAGTTGTGATGAATTGCGCACCAAGTCCGTACTTGAAGTTAACTTTCTTGGCATCAACTTTCTGCGGAATCAAAACAACTTCTTCGTGCTCAACGTTGACGCACTCAACAGGCCCGATTCCTTCAGGGAAATCAAATACTTCTAGTTCGCTAAATGGTTCAGTTGTAAACCAACCGCGACCATCTTCCCAAACTAGTGGCGGATTCAAACACTCTTCAATAGTTGTCCAGATTGAAAACGATGGAGCAAAGTCAGCGCCTTCAACTACCAAGTTAGAACCATCAAGAATGGTTACTTCATCGATTCGGCTAAAGAGATGGTCAGATGCATATTTAGCAAAGACATCACTCATTCCTGGCTCAATACCCATACCGACTAGCGCGTAAATACCGCGTTCGCACCAGTTCCAGTCGCGCGCAAATTGTTCATCGCCGAGCTTTACTCCAGTTTCAGAATTTGGGTAATGCGGATGCGGACGAGAAAGAGACATCGCCATATCCATGTAATTTTTATTTTCAATTTCGCACGCTAAGAAGATCGGCATAACAAAGCGCGGATCAACGGCGTTAATCACAATATCTGGATTGGCCTTACGAATCAGTGCGCGAATATCCTCGAGCTCTGCGGCATTCACCTCCGCTGCCGAAAAACGGGGATCTTTAACTCTTGCTACTGCTTCTTCGGCGCGTGACAGGTGGCGATCTGCAATGACCATTGAGGTAATAAATGGTCGACGAGATGCGATATTTGCTATTGCCCTGCCAACTCCGCCTGCGCCGATAACAAGCGCTTTCATGGGTGGCCTTTCATTCTTTAATACACACGATTCGTTGTTGAACGCGTTAGCCCTATGTTAATCGTAGAGATAACCTTTGCCAAGCGAAGATAACTTTTACGCAGGTCCCCGTAGCTCAGTGGATAGAGCAACCGCCTCCTAAGCGGTAGGTCGCAGGTTCAACTCCCGCCGGGGACACCAGAAAAAACTTTAACTAAAAATAACTGTGCGGTGGCCAACGATAAAGATGCGATCTTCCGCATAGAGTTTTACCGCTTTAGCAAGTACGCGACGTTCGATATCGCGACCAAGTGCAATTAACTCTTCAGGTGAAGATGAATGAGTTACATGTGCAACATCTTGTTCGATAATCGGACCTTCATCTAAATCAGCAGTAACAAAGTGCGCTGTTGCACCGATGATCTTTACGCCACGATCGTGTGCCTGGTGATAAGGCTTAGCGCCTTTAAATCCTGGCAAGAACGAGTGATGAATATTAATGATCTTGCCCGGAAGTGCGGCGCAGAAATCGTTAGATAGAACTTGCATGTAACGAGCCAGTACAACGAAATCAATCTTTAACTCTGCAACTTTTGCGAGCAAGGTTTTCTCTTGAGCAGCCTTATTTGAGGCATCAACTGGCAGATACATAAATGGAATCCCATGAGATTCAACTAACTGCTTTAGATCTTCACGGTTTGAAACAACTAGTGGAATCTCAATTGGAAGTTCACCAAGTTCGAGGAGATACATTAAATCGCGCAGACAGTGGCTCTCTTTAGTAACCATAACAAGCGCGCGTGGCTTCTTTGCGGTTTCACGAATGTGCAGCGCTGGTGAGAATTTTCCTAAACCTTCGCGCAGGCTCTTCTCTGCAGCTGCCAGGCCTTGTGAGGTTTCAAAGCGAGTGCGCATCACAAAAGTATTTGTCGTGTGATCTGTGAACTGCTGATTTTCAATGATGTTGCCACCGCAGTTAAGGACAGCAGTTGTCATCGCATGGACAATGCCTGGTTGGTCTGCGCATTGCAGATTTGCGATGAGATCCATGGCGTAAGGGTACGCGTTAGCGGTAATAGATAGAAATTAGTGCGTCATGGTGAAGCGGCGCAGCGGCTTTGGCGCCCACCAGTTGGTCTCACCAAAGAGTCTCATCAACGCTGGAACTAACAAGGCGCGAATTAGCGTGGCATCTAGCAATACGGCGAGTGAAACTCCAAAGCCCAACATCTTGATCGATGTCACGCCGCTAGTCATAAATGCAGCGAATACGACTGCGAGAAGGAGCGCTGCTGCGGTGATGATTCGCGCAGAACGTTGCAGCCCCGTTGCTACAGATTCGATATTGCTCTTGCCGGCCATATGTTCTTCGCGAATGCGCGAGAGCAGAAAGAGTTCATAATCCATAGAAAGTCCAAAGACAACTACAGCAACCAAGATAACGGTTCCTGAATCTAGCGTTTCGGTAACGGTGAAATCTCCAACTAGCCATTTGAGATTACCGTCGATGAATATCCAAGTTACTGCGCCAAGAGTTGCAGTTAGCGATAGAGCATTTAGCAACACCGCTTTAATCGGCAAGATGATTGAACCGGTAAAGATAAAGATCAAGATCATTACCCAGAATGCGATCCAACCAAGTGCAAGTGGCAAAGTTCTAGAGATTCCACTTTGAGAATCAGTGAAATCGGCAGCTGCGCCACCAATAAGTGTTCCATCTGGTTTATCCAAGGCGCGAATCTCTTTAATTAGTCTTTCCGCATCCATGGTGCGCGAAGATTGGCCCGGAATAACTTGAATACGTAAATCACTTCCGTAAGTTTCGATTTCGCCAACGCGGGCAATTCCGTCAACTTTGGCAACCGATGTAAGGAAATCACTTACTTGGCTTTCTCTTCCGACACCGTTGGGAATAACAACTTCAATTGGGCTACCTTCAAAACCGCTAAATCGTTCAGTAATTTTCGCTGAACCAATCGCTGCAGGATCGCTGGCGGGTAGAACGCGAGAATCTACTTGAGCGAATGCAATATTTGTAATTGGTGCAGCCATTACTCCGAGCAGAAGAAGTGAACCAATCACAACAGGCACTGGCCGCTTCATGACATTGCGCGCAGTGTGCGCCCAACGTCCATCTTCCTTAGGAGTTATTCCACCTTTTCGTACAGCGCCCTTATCAATCTTGTGTCCGAGCAGAGCCATGATTGCAGGTAGCGGAATTAAAGCACCAAGAACTGCCAAGGTAACAACGCTTACTCCAGCGTAACCAAATGATTTAAGAAAATCTAAAGGAAAGAATAAGAGCGCGCTAAGTGTCACAAGCACAGTAAGACCTGAGTAGAAAACTGTCTTTCCTGCAGTGTTAATTGTTGTGCGCACCGAGTCTTCCACACTCTTTCCAGAGTGCAGTTCTTCACGGAAACGATTGACCATTAATAAGGCGTAATCAATACCAAGACCTAACCCAAGACCGGTGATCAAGTTAAGGGCAAAAATGCTCACATTGGTAAATAAGGTAATCAAATAAATAATAAAGAAGGCGCCGAGGATTGCGCTTATTCCAACTACCAGTGGCATCGCAGATGCAACGAGAGCTCCAAAGACAAAGATAAGTAGTAAGAAAGTCAGCGGTATCGCGATGGATTCGGCGAGTAGCAAATCTTGTTCAATTTTATGGTTAATCGCATAAGTGACTACACCGGCACCTGCTGCATAGATAGTTAGATCTCCGCGCTTGCCATCGAAAGCAGCTTGAATATCTTTACCAATTTGTCCGATCGAATCAAAGTCGCCTACCTCGGTATTTGCATAGGCAAATAAAAATGCCGCTTTACCGTCAGTAGATTTCAAGTTAGGTGCGCCACCAGTTGACCAGAAAGATAAAGTCTTTGAAATTCCGGCAATTTGCCCAACTTCTTTCTCAACTGCCAGGGCTTGCTGTGAAATCGCCGCATCATCAACGCTCTTGTTACCGCTATCAATAATTAAAATAGCAACGGGCTCTTCAACTTTGAACTTTTCAGATAGGTACGTTGCTGCTTTTGCAGATTCGCTATTGAGATCTGAATATCCACCCGAATCTAATTTCCCGAAGGCGAGTGAGCCAATGCCACCGGCGAGGAGAATTCCAAGAGCAAAAAGGATTAAAACGCGCTTGCTGCGCTTAAC
>CAZLTK010000045.1:5796-7490 GCA_964562535.1 uncultured Candidatus Planktophila sp. | reverse complement strand
GTTCGTAAATTCTAGGCACACGCGGGCCAATTCGGGTAACAATCTCGTAATTAATTGAGCCCGAAGCTGCGCCCCAATCATCTGCCGTGTACTCACCATCGGCACCGGATCCAAAAACAGTGACCCAATCGCCAGATTGAGCAGTGGAATCAGCGCCTAAATCAACAACAAATTGATCCATAGATACTCGCCCAATAATTGGCGCCTTTTCTCTCAGAAAACTCACACCTGCACTTTGTGCAATTCGTGGAATTCCATCGGCATAACCCATCGCAACCAGTCCTAGTTTGGTCGCTGACTTTGTAACCGCCGTTGCTCCGTAACCAACTGGAATTCCTGCAGGAACTTCCTTTACAAGATGTAACTTGGCGCGCAAAGTCATCGCAGGAATTAGCCCAAGTTCTTTAGATGTACCGAGTGTTTTTACATCAGGACTTAGGCCATACATAGCAATTCCAGTACGCACCATGTCAAAGGCAGATGAGTGATCCATCAACGTGGCGGCAGAGTTAGAAAGGTGGCGAATTAAATTATTGAAACCAAATGATTCAAGGGTTGCCACCATCTTTTTAAAGCGGGTTAACTGTTCGAGGTTCTGAGGTTGACGTGGTTCATCGGCGCGAGCGAAATGTGAAAATATTCCGACAATTTCCACACCTTGTACATGGTGAGCATCAATCTCACTCCACTCGTTTAAGAAACCACCGCGCGTCATGCCGGTGTCAACTTCTAAATGAACGCGTGGCCGCTTAGCGCCTTTGACTGCGCCAACTTCAGCAAGTGTCTTAAGCGATGCGACTGCGATATCAATATCGTTATCGACTGCGCTTTGGAAATCTGATCCGGGTGGAACAAGCCAGGCCAAAATTGGTGCAGTGATTCCAGATGCGCGAAGGGCAATCGCTTCTTCAAGAAGTGCAACGCCTAACCAAGTAGCTCCACCATCAAGTGCCGCTTTTGCTACTGGTACAAGCCCATGTCCATAGGCATCAGCCTTTACAACCGCCAATAGATCAACGCCTGCTATTGCTTTAAGAGTTGCCACATTTGCTTTGATTGCTGAAAGGTTAACAACGGCTTCTGCGCGATTGGTCATCGCTCCACCACAACCATCGCCGATGCGATCCCGGCATCATGAGATAAAGAAAGGTGCACGCGTGCACCATCTACTAACTCTGCTATCTCACCTCGAAAGAGAAAGTCTGGTTTACCGCTCTCGTGATTTATGACTTCGGCTTCGTGCCAAGAAAGTCCATGGCCAGCGTTAAGCGCTTTTGCCAGCGCCTCTTTGGCGGCAAAACGCGCCGCCAGAGAATGAATAGGTTTTTCTCGTTCGGAAGAAGTAAAGAGTTTTTCGCGAAGTGATGGGGTGCGCTCGAGTGATTGTGAGAAACGCTCGATATCTACGACATCTAATCCAATCCCATCGATCATGGGGTGGAGTCTAATTGGGGTTAAGAGAGTTGGCTATTAGATGGGTAATACCGATCAACGGCGATCACAAGAACCAATAAAGATGCGCCGATAAACAATCCGCCGAGCAGATCCGAGAACCAATGAGTGTCGCGGACTAAAGAGACTATGCAAACGGTCAAACTTATTGTGGCAACGCCTGCGCTAGCCAGACGGCCACGATAGCGATCGACATGGGCGTAGCGATAAATTAAATATGCAAGGACTCCCCAAGTAAGAAG
>CAZLTK010000045.1:4617-5696 GCA_964562535.1 uncultured Candidatus Planktophila sp. | reverse complement strand
TAGATTATGTATCCACTTGTCAATCTCGATTAGAGGACCGTTGATAATTACTTGATGAGTAATCAAGAGAAATCCAGCAAATAGGGCAGCAGACCAGCGCGCAGCGCGCACCATTTGGGCGCGACGCGTATCGAGTACTGCCTGCATAATTATTCGACCGTTACTGATTTAGCTAAATTGCGTGGCTGATCAACATCATTGCCGCGAGCAACTGCCATCTCGTAAGCAAAGACTTGTAGCGGAACTGTGGCCAAGATTGGTTGGAAGAGCGGTGAGCATGCTGGGATGCGAATTATGTGTTCTGCGCCAACTACTTCAGCGCCTTCGTGGGCAATGACAATTACGCGTGCACCACGGGCTTTAACTTCTTGGATATTGCTCAACATCTTTTCATCTAGCGAGTGATCGCTACCAGAAGGCAAGATCGCAATTACTGGCGTTCCCTTATCAGCATCGATCAGAGCAATCGAACCATGCTTGAGCTCTCCCCCAGCAAATCCTTCGGCGTGGATATATGCGAGTTCCTTCAACTTCAAAGCGCCTTCGAGAACAACCGGGTAACCAATATTGCGTCCGATAAAGAGAACGGTTTCGGATTTTGCAAAAGTGCGTGTTAGCGCGCGAAGTGGTTCGACGGTTTCGAGGATTTGTTCAATCTTTCCCGGTAGCTCGAGCATCTCGTTATATAGATCGCGAATCTGGGAATCTGTAAGTTCGCCACGAACCTGTGCCAAATGCAGGCCAATTAAATCAACGGCAACAATCTGGGTCAGCAGCGCTTTAGTTGAAGCAACTGCAATTTCAGGACCGGCATGTGTATAGAGAACTGCATCTGATTCGCGCGGAATCGTTGAGCTATTGGTGTTGCAGATCGCAAGTACGCGCGCACCCGCAGCTTTTGCATGGCGGATCGCCATCAAGGTATCCATCGTTTCGCCAGATTGAGAAATCGCGATAACTAAAGTGCTGGAATCAACAATCGGATCGCGGTAGCGATATTCGCTAGCAATTTCTACTTCTACAGAAATCTTCGCCCATTTTTCAATTACATATTTAGCGATCATTCCTGCGTGATAAGC
>CAZLTK010000045.1:2641-4517 GCA_964562535.1 uncultured Candidatus Planktophila sp. | reverse complement strand
AAATCTTCGCCCATTTTTCAATTACATATTTAGCGATCATTCCTGCGTGATAAGCAGTTCCGCAGGCGATTACGACAATCTTCTTCAGTGCTTTAATTTCCGCATCTGTCATGTGCAGTTCATCGAGTTCGATCTTGCCGTTGTCAGTTAAGCGGCCAATCAAAGTGTCGGCAACTGCCTTGGGTTGCTCGAAGATCTCCTTGAGCATGAAGTGTGAATAGCCACCTTTTTGCGCAGATGCCGAATCCCAAGTAATTGCATATTCCTTCGGAATTACCGCTTTGCCATCTAAGCCAATGATGCTGATGCCGGCTGGCGTCATGGTGATGATCTCGTCTTGGCCAAGTTCGACCGCACGCTTGGTGTAATCGATAAAGGCTGCAACATCAGAGGCCATAAAGTTTTCGCCATCGCCTAAACCAACAACGAGAGGTGAATTACGGCGTACGCCAACAATTACTTCAGGGGCGTCAGCGTGGACTGCAACGAGAGTAAATGAACCGCGTAAGCGCTTTACTGCATCTAACATCGCGGTAGTTAAATCTCCGCCATGAGATTTACGAAGTTCAGAGAGTAAATGTGCAACTGATTCAGTGTCAGTATCTGATGAAAATTCGTGGCCACGTGATTGGAGTTCGGCCTTTAGCTCTGAATAATTCTCGATAATGCCGTTATGGATAACGGCAAGCTTTCCCTCATTGTCAGTGTGTGGATGTGCGTTGCGATCAGTTGGTCCGCCATGTGTTGCCCAACGAGTGTGGCCAATTCCAGAGTGGACAACTGGCATATTTGCAGGAAGTGAGCCTTCAAGATTTGTTAACTTACCGGCGCGCTTTTCAATAAATAGAGCGCCCGTTGTACCGAGTGCGATTCCGGCTGAGTCGTAGCCACGATATTCAAGGCGACGCAGACCTTCGATGAGCGGAGTAATTGCAGACTGTGGCCCTGTGTAACCCACAATTCCGCACACTGTTATCTACCCCAGCTCTGATTGAACGACCTTTGCCAAGTCGTTTGCTATTTCGCTGGCTAGGTTATCACTCTGGGCTTCAACCATCACGCGGACAAGCGGTTCAGTGCCAGATGCTCTTAATAAAACGCGACCATGTTCGCCAAGTTTCGCCTCTGCCGCTGAAACTGCTGCCTTAATCACTGCAGAATCTGCAAGACGCTCTTTGGCAACATTCTTAACATTTACTAATACTTGTGGAAAGCGAACCATTGTTGATGCAAGATCTTGCAAAGGTTGGCCTGATTTAACAACTTCTTGCGCAAGTGCAAGGGCGGTCAATATTCCATCGCCCGTTGTTGCGAATTCGCGCATGATTAAATGGCCAGATTGTTCGCCACCGAGTGAATAGCCTTTTTCCAGCATCTTCTCTAATACATAACGATCGCCGACGGCCGTGGTTTCGACGTTGATATCTGCGTTCTTCATTGCGTGAAAGAAGCCGAGGTTGCTCATCACAGTTGCCACAATCGTGTTCGATTTCAGTGAACCAGATGCTTTAAATCCACGCGCCAAAATGGTCATGATTGCATCACCATCGACTTCGTTGCCTTGCGCATCTATCGCTAGCGCACGGTCAGCATCGCCATCGTGTGCGATTCCAAAGTCAGCACCTTCGCGAAGCACTGCAGTGCGAAGCTGGTGTAAATGTGTAGAACCGCAATCATCGTTTATATTCCAGCCATCGGGAGCATCGAAGATCGAGATAACTTCAGCGCCAGCGCGGCGATAGGTTTCAGGTGCCACAGTTGAAGATGCGCCATTTGCACAATCAACGACAATCTTTAAACCCTTTAGTGGAGTTGAAACTGATGAAAGCAAGTGGGTGATGTAACGCTCGCGTGCGCTTTCATCGTTGATCGCACG
>CAZLTK010000045.1:0-2541 GCA_964562535.1 uncultured Candidatus Planktophila sp. | reverse complement strand
TCAGGATTGGATTCGACGAGAATATGTGCAGCGGCAACAGCGACATCTAACGCTAATTCAGCAGTTAAATCACGATTGGCTAAGCCACGTATTCCATCGGTTCCAAAGAGTGCCACGTTGGGGCGCCTTTGAAATTAACGCTTGCTGTATTGCGAACGCTTACGGGCCTTCTTCAGACCGTACTTCTTGCGTTCGATAACACGTGCATCACGTGAAAGGAATCCAGCCTTCTTAAGCGCTGGACGGTGTGCTTCAACATCAATCTCGTTAAGTGAACGAGCAACGCCAAGACGAAGTGCACCGGCTTGACCTGATACTCCGCCACCGTTGATACGAGCAAATACGTCGTACTGATTTTCGGCACCAACAGTGCGGAAAGGCTCAGAGACTAGTTGCTGGTGAACTTTATTTGGGAAATAGTTTTCAAGGGTCTTGCCGTTTACAACCCAACGACCTGTTCCAGGTACGAGACGAACGCGAGCAACCGCCTCTTTACGGCGACCGGTGCCTGCACCAGGTGCCTTGATTGCTGGGCGGTTAGTTGCAGCAGCTGGAGTTGCTGAAGAGTATGAAGTAGGAACTTCGTTCTCGTCTAGATCTGTAACTTCGTTATAAGTTGTATCTGACATTTGTTATGGGTCCCTTACTTTGCGATCTGTGAAACTTGAGTGAATACATATGGTGTTGGTGATTGAGCAGCATGTGGGTGCTCAGGTCCTGCGTAAACCTTTAGCTTTGATGCAACCTGCTGGCCAAGACGGTTCTTAGGAAGCATTCCCTTGATCGCCTTTTCAACAGCGCGGGTTGGGTGCTTTTCAATAAGTTCGCCGTAAACAGTCGAGCGAAGACCGCCTGGGAAACCTGAGTGGCGGTGCTCAAACTTTGAAAGCGCCTTGTTGCCGGAAAGAGCAATCTTTTCTGCGTTGATGATTACAACGAAGTCGCCCATATCCATGTGTGGGGCAAATGTTGCCTTGTGCTTACCGCGAAGAAGAACAGCAGCATGTGTTGCAAGGCGGCCAAGAACTACATCTTGTGCATCGATGACGTGCCATTTACGGACGACATCTCCGGCCTTAGGACTATATGTACGCATGCTTTATTACCTTCTTCTTCTTAGTTTGAACTTAGTGTGAGCTCTTGGTTCTGCGGTTTTGCCTTCGGCGCCGTATCTGGCGCAGGGGATGAACTTTACCTTTCATGCGTAGCAGGGTCAAAATGGCCTAATTCCACGCATACGACCTGTCCGTCAGTGGTCGAAAATCGGCTCTGGGCTCTCATAAACCTGGCCATTAGCCCCGAAGACTAAGAATCGGGTAAATCCACGAGTAAACCAGCGATCGTGAGTAACCGACAGGACCGTACCTTCGTAACGATCGAGCGCTTTCTCCAAACTCTCGGCGCTCGCCAGATCTAAGTTATCGGTTGGTTCATCAAGTAATAACAAAGTGGAACCAGAAAGTTCGAGTAATAGAACTTGGAAACGCGCTTGTTGTCCGCCAGAAAGTGATGAGAATTTCTGTTCTGCTTGCTTATCTATTTCATATTTACGAAGCACGCTCTTGGCTGGGCCAAGTTGAAGCGAATAGGTCTCCCATAAGATTTCGAGCAGAGTCTTTGATTCAAATTCAGGGTGAGCATGGGTTTGTGCGAAGTAACCAATTTCAACACGTGCACCAACTTTAAATGTACCTGTGTATTTAACAGTTTCATCGCCCGCAATCATGCGCAGGAAGTGAGATTTACCGGTTCCGTTCTTGCCGAGCACTGCGATGCGATCGCCAAAGAAAACTTCAAAGTTAAATGGTTCAGTTAGGTTAGCAAGGGCTAGGTTTTCGAAGGTAAGTGCGCGCAGACCTGTACGGCCACCACGCAGACCAACCTTTACATCTTGTTCAATCGGTGGTGCCTCTGGCGCACCAGCTTCTTCAAATTTACGTAGGCGAGTCTGCATTGCGTGATATTTATTTGCCATATCTGGAGAAATCGCCGCTTGCACCTGAAGTGTCTTAACCAATTCAATAAGACGTTGGTGCTCTTGCTCCCAGCGCAGCAGCATTTCGGCAAAGCGTTCGTTGCGCGCCTTACGGGCATCGTGCCAAGTCGAAAACTTTCCACCATGTACCCAGGTGGTGTTTCCATTTACGCCTTGTTCTAGAGTCACAATTCGGTTGGCGGTATTTTCGAGCAATTCGCGATCGTGGCTTACGAAGAGAACGGTCTTCTTGGTTGCACCGATAACTTCTTCCAACCAACGCTTTGAAGGAACATCTAAATAGTTATCTGGTTCATCAAGAAGTAAGACTTCTTCCGGGCCTTCGAGTAGTGCTCGTAGAACTAATTTCTTCTGCTCTCCCCCGGATAAAGTATTAACTTTACGCATCGCAACTTGTTCAAAAGATTTATTTAACATCTCGGTGCAGCAAACATCCCAAATTAACTCAAAGTCATATCCCCCAGCATCGCCCCAATCGATAATCGCTTGGGCGTAGTTCATCTGATCTTTCTCTGATCCACTGGCGTTCATCGCAGCTTCAGTTG
>CAZLTK010000044.1:0-7595 GCA_964562535.1 uncultured Candidatus Planktophila sp. | reverse complement strand
GATATTCCCTTTGCGGCAATTCGCTCCAAGATTGCTGGTGGCGATAACGGACATAACGGTTTGAAATCGCTCACCTCAGCATTTGGCACCGCTGAGTACTACCGTGTTCGCCTTGGCATAGGTCGCCCAATGGGACAGCAGGATCCAGCTGACTTTGTATTGAAGCAATTTAGTAAGGAAGAGAAGAAAGATTTAGGAGAATTTCTAAATCGTGGCGCAAATGTAGTTGAATCGCTAATTACTAAAGGTCTTGATTTAACTCAATCTCAATACAATTCTTGAGTTAATTACTGAATCAGCCAGTATTACGAAGGCCCGCTGCAACGCCGTTAATTGTCAGCAAGAGCGCACGAACTAACATCGCATCTGATGCTTCGCCAGCTGTGCGCACACGGTGCAAGAGGTTTACTTGCAGCAGATGTAGCGGAGAAAGATAGGCATCGCGCACCTGCAAGGTACGAGCCAAAATTGGTTGATCTCCCAGCAGCGTCTCTTTTTCAGTTAGAGCAAGGATCTCTTTAACTGTCAGCTCGAATTCCTCAGTAATTGTGTCGAGGAAGTGATGAAGCTCGGTCGGAACCAGCGTTTCTACATAACGTTTTGCAGTTACTAAATCTGTCTTAGCTAAAGTCATCTCCACATTGCTAACAAAGGTATGGAAGAAGTGCCATTCCTTAAGCATCTTCTTTAATACATCTGATTTACCAGCCTCGCGCGCTGCCTTAAGTCCGGTACCAACACCAAACCAACCTGGCACGATCTGTCGTGATTGGGTCCAACCAAATACCCACGGAATCGCACGCAGTGAATCAAGCCCGCCTGCAGCATCTGGGCGACGTGATGGACGTGAACCTAAGAAGAGATTTCCAAGTTGTTCTACCGGTGTTGAGGCATAGAAGTATGCAGGTAGATCTGGGTGATCAATCAACTTTCGGTAGCGCGCAAAAGAGTTATTGCTGATCAAGTTCATGCATTCATTCCACTGCGCTAAATCTTCTGGGCTTTGACGAGCCGCGCGGTTAAGAATCGTTGCTTCAAGAGATGCGGCAAGTGTTAACTCAACATTTTCGCGAGCAAGAGCGGGGAGTGCGTACTTATCGCTAATAACCTCGCCTTGTTCAGTCATCTTGATCTGACCATCAACTGATCCCCATGGAAGTGCAACCAAAGCATCGTAAGTAGGTCCGCCACCACGGCCGACAGAACCACCGCGACCATGGAATAAACGAAGTTTTACGCCGTACTTCATCGCCACATCGCGTAGCGCGCGTTGTGCACGGTGGATCTCCCACTGGCTTGTTGCAATACCTGCATCTTTATTTGAATCTGAATATCCCAACATCACTTCTTGTACATCATCGCGCAGCGCAACAAGCGCGCGATAAGTTGGATCAGATAAGAGTTTTTCTAGGATTTCACCAGCGGCACGCAGTTCTGCAACTGTTTCAAGCAGTGGTGCAAAACCAATTTTGGCGATCTTCTTATCAATATCAACTAGTCCGGCAGCCTTACCGATAACTGCTGCGGCAACTAGATCATCTGCGCCCTTTGTCATTGAGATGATGTAAGTCTCGATTACTTCAGAGCCAAATCTTGCGATTAGATCATCAATTGCTTTAAAGGTATCGAAAGTCTTCTTGCCGGCTGCATCTAACGTTGTTAGATCTAGTGGACTCTTCTTCGCTAACTCTGAAATAAGTACCGGAAATTTTTCATTATGTGACAGGTCAATGTAGCCAGCAGGCATTACTTGCTTTAAAAGGTTGTGGTGGGCATCGGAATGTTCGCGTACATCGAGAGTCGCATGGGTAAGACCGAAGGCTGCGATACTGCGGATTGTGCGCTCTAGAAAGCCGGTTGCAATTAGCTCGCCACGATGGGCAGCCAAAGAATCGCGCATCAAAGTTAAATCTGCGATTAGTTCTGCAGAGTTTGCATAGTCGCGTCCTGGAACGTGTGCTGCCTGTGAGGCGTGGCGAGTGCGCGTAAAGACCAAACGATGAACGATCGCTGTGGCCTTCAAGCGATACGGCTCTTGTTGATTTAAACGTAAGAAACGTGGCTCAAACTCTGGAATATTCTTTAAATCTTTTTCGATAGATGCCTGTAATTCAGGGGTTGTGCCAACGATGCGAGTTGAAATAGAGAGCATCTGGCGCAGCTCATCCATAGCCGAAATCGTGGTGCGGATCGCATGAGCAACCTGCAGCGCTATGGCATCTTCAGTTACTTGCGCAGTGATATTCGGATTACCGTCACGATCGCCACCGATCCAGGTACCGAAGGTAAGTGGGCGGGCAGATACTGGAAGATTGATATCAAGTCGCTTTAGTTCGCGCGCAAAATCATTTAAAACTTCTGGAACGGTATTCAAAGCAAGATCATCCAGGTAATAAAGAGCGTTCATCGCTTCATCTAGCGGTTCTGGGCGATTTAAACGTAGTTCATCGGTCTGCCAAAGTAGATCGACAGTTTCTGCTAAGCGCTCGTTCTGGCGCGGATTTAAATCTTGGTCTAACAACTTTGCTACTTCACCAAGTTTATTGAGGATCGAACGGCGCGCGGCTTCGGTTGGGTGTGCGGTAAATACGGGACGAACCATAAGTTCGCTAACCCATTGCTCTAAATCTGCCTGAGTAAAGGAATGGCCCGGAGTCTGTGCTTTATAAGCCTCTTCAATTTTATCTATGGCACGGCTTAGCCAAGAGCCACCGACTGCACGAGATTGCGCGAGAACACGTGCGCGGTGAACTTGTTCTGCGACATTTGCTAAATGGAAGTAAGTACTAAAGGCGCGCACCAATTGCACGGAATCTTCGACAGAGAGTTTTTCTAGCAGTTCAATACCGCCACCTTCGCGGACTGCTTTACGCACAGATTCAACGAGATCGAGAAGTTCTTGTCCTTCTTGGCGAACAAGTGATTGACCTAGAAGATCGCCAAGTTTGCGTACATCGCTACGCAAAATCGCATCATCGCTTGCGATGTTGTTGGCGTTAGCGGGGCTCTGTGTCACGGGCATATCCTCTCAGGAATACTCATGAGTTTGATACGCGATTACTCGCGTTAGACTTAAGGCATTCAGCCCCCTCCCTTTTGGGAACGGGGCCTAACGGCGTTTTCTCTTGAGAAATCGCCAATGGGAATGGCATTTCAAAGGCATTTCTCACATACTGGAAAGGGGAGATCAAATGCGCGCATTAGTGCAGATGCTTGGGGCAGATACTGCCGTTGCATCCTGTATTGATGGTGCGCAAAAGATTATTTCCCCAGCGCCGACTTATCCATTTTTGCTTGCGCTGCGCGCGCAAAGTAAACCGCTACTTGTAATCACTAGCTCAAGTCGTGGCGCTGAGGATCTAGCAAATGAACTCCGTGAGTTGCATCCAAATGTTCTCGAATTTCCTGCATGGGAAACTCTGCCTCACGAGCGCTTAAGCCCACGCAGCGACACTGTTGCCAGAAGGCTAGCGACGTTATCAACGCTTGCGAGAAAAGATTTAGAGAACCCAATTGTTGTTGCACCAATCCGCGCAGTAATACATAGATTCATCGCCAATTTAGCAACATCGCCTCTGCAAACTTTAGAAATAGGCGGAGAAGTAGATCTAACTTCTTTGGTGGAGCATTTAACACAGTTGGCATATACGCGTACCGACTTGGTTGAAAAGCGTGGTGAGTTTGCGGTGCGCGGTGGAATTGTTGATCTCTTCTTACCGCTATCGGAACACCCTATCCGCATTGATTTCTTCGGCGATGAGATCGAAGAGTTAAGTTACTTTGAAGTCTCATCACAAAGAACAACTAGTCCTGTCGTTGGAAAACTTTCAATTCTGCCGTGCCGCGAACTTTTACTAACCGAAGAAATTCGCACTCGAGCGGAAAGCGCCAAGGATAAATACCCAGCAGCGCTGGAAATTCTTGACCGCATGGCGCAGGGCATAATTTCCGAAGGAATGGAATCGCTAATTCCAATTCTGATCAATGAAACCGAGACAATTTTTCAAAGAATTCCAGCAGGCAGTGAAGTTGTATTTATTGATGACGAGCGAATTCGTATGCGCACCATGGATTTACTCGCCACAAATGAAGAGTTCTTTGAAGCCGCTTGGTCGCATGCCGCGCTCGGCGCCGTTGCACCCTTACCTGTTACTGATGCGACTTATCTTTCATGGGATGCGCTAAATGAAGAAGTAGTTCGTTGCGGTTTAAAGCAACGCGCCTTTAATCCATTTGGTACGGATTTAGATACCGAAGCAACTTTCTTAGATTTCAGCGCTATAGATCCGCTGCGAGGAGATGCCGATCGCGCAGTTGCCGCAATGCAGGAGGCGGTAAGCCAAGGATTTTCAATTATCTTCTCAACCGCTGGCCAAGGAATGGCTGAACGCTATGCCGGCATCTTCCGTGATGCCGATCTACCGGTATTCATTACGCCAGAACTAAAAGCAATCCCAACTAAGGCAACAATTCATCTAACACAATCATCTATTGCACATGGATTCTCTTCCCTTGAATCGCGAATTCTATTTATGACCGAACGTGATTTAACTGGAAGTAAGGCATCGGCAAAAGATGGTGTTCGTATGCCATCCAAACGCAAGCAAGCTGTTGATCCGCTTGAACTGCGCGCAGGTGACTTTGTTGTCCACGAGCAACACGGCATCGGTCGCTATGTCGAGATGGTGCAGCGCACCATTAACGGAGTCACTCGCGAGTACTTAGTTATTGAATACGCACCAGCTAAACGTGGTCAACCAGGAGATCGCATCTTTGTTCCAACAGATACTTTGGAACAAGTTTCCAAGTATGTCGGAGGCGAAGCACCTGCAGTGCACCGCATCGGCAGCGGTGAATGGCAGAAAGCAAAGGGTCGCGCCCGCAAAGCGGTTAAACAGATCGCTGGCGAGTTAATTCGTTTATATGCCGCACGCACATCTTCACCTGGTTATGCATTCTCTGCCGATACACCATGGCAGCGCGAGCTAGAAGATGCCTTCTCTTACATTGAAACTCCAGATCAGCTTTCGACTATCGAAGAAGTAAAGCGCGATATGGAGAAGCCTTACCCAATGGATCGCATCATCTGCGGCGATGTTGGTTATGGAAAGACCGAGATCGCAATCCGCGCAGCATTTAAAGCGGTGCAAGATGGCAAGCAAGTTGCAGTTCTAGTTCCAACAACACTTCTTGTACAGCAGCATGCCAAGACTTTTGCAGAGCGATATTCAGGTTTTCCAATTCGCGTTGCCGGAATGTCACGCTTTAACACCGCTAAAGAATCGAAAGAGATCCTCGCCGAATTAGCGGCGGGTAGCGTCGATGTTGTTATCGGCACCCATCGCCTGCTTTCACAAGATGTGATCTTCAAGGATCTAGGGCTTGTGATTGTCGATGAAGAACAACGCTTTGGCGTTGAGCAGAAAGAATCGCTCAAGAAAATGCGCACAACGGTGGATGTTCTAGCGATGTCGGCAACGCCTATTCCGCGCACCTTGGAAATGGCGGTTACAGGTATTCGCGAGATGTCGACGATAACAACGCCACCTGAAGAGCGCCATCCGATCCTTACCTACGTTGGACCAAGTGAAGACGCGCAGATCCGTGCAGCAATTCACCGCGAACTTTTGCGCGATGGCCAGATTTTCTACATTCATAACCGCGTTGAATCTATCGATCGCGCGGCTGCCAAGATCCAAGAGTTAGTTCCTGAAGCACGCATTCGCATCGCACATGGACAGATGTCTGAAGGCGCACTTGAAGATGTAATTCTGGGATTTTGGAACCGTGACTTCGATGTACTTGTCTGCACCACGATTGTTGAAAGCGGCCTAGATATTGCAAATGCCAATACATTAATTGTCGAGCACGCTGAAAACTTCGGGCTTTCACAGCTGCACCAATTGCGTGGTCGTGTTGGGCGCGGACGCGATCGCGCATATGCATATTTCTTATATCCGCAAGATCAACCACTTACCGAAGTTGCGCTAGATCGCTTGAAAACAATTGCGACGAATACTGACTTAGGTGCAGGTATGCGCGTAGCACTTAAAGATCTAGAAATTCGCGGTGCCGGTAACTTACTGGGCGGCGAGCAATCGGGTCATATTGCTGATGTTGGATTTGATTTATATATGCGCATGGTTGGTGAAGCAGTTAATGATTACAAGACAGGCATTATTGATAAAGAAGAAGAAAGCCACGAATGTAAAGTCGAGCTTCCAGTTAATGCACACCTGGCTGAAAGTTATGTACCAGGAGAGCGTCTAAGACTTGATCTTTATCGTCGTTTAGCAGATGTTGCTAAACCTGAAGATGTGCAATCAATTCGTGAAGAGTTAATCGATAGATTTGGCGAACTCCCTGAAGAAGCCGTGGCTTTACTTGCAGTTGCACAATTACGTGCGCTAGCTAAATCACAAGGAATCCGCGAAGTAGTTGCCACTGGAAAATTCTTGCGCCTCTCACCTATTTCCCTGCCCGAATCACGTCAATTACGACTTGCACGGTTGTATCCAGGCTCTATCTATAAGGGTCCAACGAATACTGCGCTGGTCACTTTGCCGAAAAACCCTGCATGGAACCCGTCTTATCCCACCGCTGAAATAGTGGATACTTCTCTCCTGACCTGGGTAACTGAGGTCGTCAACCAGCTAACGAAAGCGAGCACCACGTGAAGAAGTTCCTTGTAGCCCTAACAATCGCAACAGGGTTGCTCCTTACCGGCTGCTCACAGTCCAACGAAGCAGCAACAGTTGGCGACTTTAAAATTACCCAAACCGAACTACAGAGCAGCATTGATGCAGTGATGGCAGAGCGCAAAAAAGTTGATACATCACAGATGCAGCTAGAAACTGGCGATGAGTTAAATCGCGGCCAGCTTCGCTTTAAGATTTTGATGCACACCTTCGATGAGATCGCTAAAGAGTTAAAGATCGAAGTGACTTCGAGCCAAGTTGTAGCTCGCAAGCAGAAAATCACTGAGTCACTTGGGGGCGAGGCTGAACTTCCTAAGAATTTAGTTAACGCCGCGATTGCGCAACAAGATTTTGACACCTATATCCGCGCAATTCTTATTTCAGATCAAATTACAAATGCACTTTCATCTTCGGGCGTTGCTGAAGCTGATGTTGCTACTCAACTTGGCCAACTTCTTACCGCCAAAGCAAAAGAACTTGGCGTTAAAGTAAATCCACGCTATGGCTTCTGGGATCCTGAAGCAGGCGATGTTGTCGCAGCAGATGTCACCGGTGGGGCTGTAAAGCCTTCAGCGGAATAACGTCAGAGTATTAATCTTTGATGGCCGGCTCAGAACTTCAACGCCTCGTTGAGGTAATGGATCGGTTGCGATCTCCGGGCGGTTGTCCTTGGGATGCAGAACAAACCCACGAGTCTCTCCTTAAATACTTACTCGAAGAGTCATACGAATTTATTGACTCCGTTGATGCAAAAGATCGTGAAGGTATGCGCGAAGAACTCGGTGATGTTTTGCTGCAGGTTTATTTCCACTCACGTATCGCCGAAGACCATCCAACAGATCCATTTTCAATCGAAGATGTTGCTCGGGCAATTGCAGACAAGTTAATTCGCCGCCA
>CAZLTK010000043.1:0-7599 GCA_964562535.1 uncultured Candidatus Planktophila sp. | reverse complement strand
TGAAAAGAACGAATCTCGTCAGGAGATAGTTCTTTCATAAGAGATCTAAACCAACGAGTTGATTAGATGAAGCCTTCGAGCTCTTTTAGAAGCGCTGGCTTTGGCTTTGCACCAATAATTGTCTTTACAACTTCACCGTTTACATAAACGTTGAGCATTGGAATAGATGTAACGCCATATTTGATCGCGATCGCTGATTCTTCATCGGTATTTAACTTCACGATAGTGAGCTTGTCGCCATGTTCTGTTGCGATCTCATCAAGGATTGGTCCAACTGCGCGGCAAGGGCCACACCACTCAGCCCAGAAATCAACAAGAACTGGCTTGCTGCTCTTGAGTACTACCTCATCGAAATTGGCTGCGGTTACTTTTCCTGCGCTCATTTGTGGCTCCTAGATTGCTTGTTATCGGTCTTGATCTTTTTTGGTCTTAAAAATTAAGTTGTTGTAAGAGTACTAGTGGGAGAGGAATTTTTCAGCGTCTAACGCCGCCTGACATCCCGACCCTGCTGCAGTAATTGCTTGGCGATATGTGAAATCGACAAGATCGCCGCAGGCAAAGACGCCCTTCAAGTTGGTACGCGTTGAGCGTCCTTCTACTGAAACATAACCCTCTTCATTTAGCGTTACTTGAGATGTAACAAGTTCACTGCGCGGAATATGCCCGATAGCGACAAAAAGTCCTGTGAAATCTCGTTTACTTACTTCTCCAGTAACCGTGTTGCGAAGTTCCAGCGCCTCAACTTTTTCTGCGCCAAGTACATCTGTTACTTCGGTATTCCAGAGCATTTCAATCTTTGGGTTTGCAAAGGCGCGCTCTGCCATAATTTTTGAGGCGCGAAGTGAATCGCGGCGGTGGATCAATACAACCTTTGATGCAAACTTTGTTAAGAAGGTTGCTTCTTCAACTGCAGAGTCTCCGCCACCAACAACGGCAATTGTCTGATCGCGGAAGAAGAAGCCATCGCAAGTTGCGCACCAAGAAACTCCACGTCCAGATAAACGCTTCTCGTTCTCTAAACCGATTTCTTTATAAGCAGAACCCATTGCAAGGATTACCGCTTTAGTTTGAACGGTATTTCCAGAACCATCTTTAATAATTTTGATATCGCCGGATAAATCCATCTCAACAACATCATCGGTAATTAGCTCTGCGCCGAAACGTTTTGCTTGCTTGCGCATGCTGTCCATTAGATCTGGACCCATCACGCCATCAACAAAACCTGGAAAATTTTCAACCTCAGTGGTGTTCATCAACGCGCCACCTGCAGTAACTGAACCTTCGTAAATTACTGGATCTAACTGGGCGCGGGCAGCGTAGATAGCAGCGGTATATCCGGCAGGACCAGAACCAACGATTACGAGATTTCTTACCATGGGCTCAGCGTATCCATTCGAGATTACTTTGGGCGGGCAGCACGGCGCTTACCCAAAAGTGAGATTGCAAACTCTTTCATCGTAGTGATTTCCGTGATTTTCAGGGAATGCGCAACGAGCAAGAACCCAACCCCGCTTCCAATCAAAACAATTAATAAACGAGCTACGCCAATAAGGGGTGAAGCATCATCATTCATCCAATTTAAGAAGAAGGCGAGAAGAAAGAAGGGAACCATCGCGATCGCTGAGGCTAGATATAGGCGAACATGCTGGCCCGCAAATTGTGAAACCTCGAGAGGCCCAGTGTGTTTCTTTAAAAGCGCGATCGTTACAAATAGACCGAGGATGTAACTAACGGCAAAGGCCACACCTAAACCAATTGTTACATACTCACTCTTTAGCGTTGCCAAGAAAATATATGAGAGAACCGATGAGATTATGTTGATTATCAAGATAGACACAACTTGGGTCTTGGTATCTTCAAAAGCATTAAAGCCACGGATCAAAATCAAGTTAATCGAGAATGCAACCAAACCTAAACTTAACGCAGATAAGACATAACCAATGTAACGAGAGTCTTCAAGTGAAATTCCAAAGTAGAGAACTTCAGTCATAAGTGAACCAAAGAGCAATAAGGCGACAGAGCTAGGAACTGTTACAACACCACACATTCGAATGGCGCGGATTAACTGCTTCTTAACTTCTTCTACATTCTTGTCGATCGCCAACTTGGATAAATGTGGAAGCAACGCGGTAACGATTGAAATTGTGACGATCGAATACGGCAGCAACATAATGTAGTAAGCGCTAGTAAATGGCGTGAAACCAACACCGGTTGTTATTCCGGCTTGGGCGCTTCGCACAGCCGCGCTGGTAGCAACATTTACCGTAATTAAGTAACCAAGTTGAGAAATCAAAACGTAAACTAAAGTCCAACCAGCTAATGAGAAAGATTTACCAAGTCCAGCAACGCCGAGAATTGGGCGCAGTCTTATTCCGGATTTCTTAACAACCGGTATCAGGATAAGTGCCTGAATAACAATGCCAAGAGTCGTTCCCCAACCCAGAAGTTGGATCTGTGCGTCGGTAATGTTTTCAACCGAGATACTTTCTTGAAGGAATAGAACACCGCTAAAAATCACTATAACAACGAGGTTATTAGCGATCGGCGCCCACATTAAAGGAGCGAAAGAACCACGCGCATTAGCGACCTGCCCCAACATCGTAAATAACCCCAAGAAGAAAATTTGTGGCAGGCAGTAACGCGTGAAAGCAACTGCGATAGAGAATTCGCGCTCAAAACCGTCAGTTGCAAACTCTGGCGCATAGAGTTTTACAAGGTATGGCGCAAAAATTACCCCAACTAAAACAAGTAGTAAAAGAATCCCCGAGATAGTTGTAACTAAACGTGAAGCAAAACCATGTCCACCATCTTCATCTGAGAATGAGCGAACCAATTGCGGAACGAAGATCGCGGTTAGCGCTCCACCAACAAGTAAGTTGTAGAGAATATTTGGCATTGTGTTTGCAACGTTGTATGAATCTGCAAGTAGCGCTGTTCCCAAAACAGCAACTGCAAGAATTGCACGGAAGAATCCCGTGATGCGCGAAAGGATAGTTCCGATCGCCATAACACCTGAGGCGCGAAAGAGCTCATTGCTTTTCATTACGCCCCCTTCGTATTCTGCGAATAGTCTGGGTTAAAGCCGCTACAAATAGCAAGAGCGCCGCACCTATGGTGAAGTAAGTAACTCGAGAGTCAAAGAAAGTTACTTTGATTGCAAGTCGTGACGCCGGGCCAATCTCATCACCATCAGAATTTGTGATTTGCGCGAGCACAGTCGTTGCACCAGGAGCGATAGCGTTAAATGGAATTGATAGCTGGGTACGAGAGTTTGCACCGATTGCAAAAGTTGCAACATCTGAAACTTGCACACGAGAGTTAAGTGGAGTCAACTTAACTGCAACGCTTACAGGAACGTCAAAATCATTTGTTACAGTAACGGGGACATTTCCAGTTTCAGATGCAATTTGATATTTTCCTGAAGAAACACGTAAACGATTTAGCGTTTGTGTCACTTCATTGGCTGCGTTATAAGAGAAAAATTCACGATCCTTCTGGTTTAGTGCAGGTGAGAGTAAAACGGCTAATTTTGCGCGCTGAGCTTTTACTTCAGGTGCGTTAACTACCGACGAGAGAGCAGTTAAGGCTTGGCGATTCTTCGTATATTTCTTACGTAAAACTGGGCTTAAACGCGACTTACCAGTGCTCCAAGCGCTGCTATCTCCAGGCGAAACCTTGCGGTTTAAATGAAATTCAACCCGCTCTATGCCATAGCTTTTATATAGGCGAAGTTCACTTGGAGCAGAGCGCGTAGCTAGTGATAAATCAGGATTTCCATAAGGCAGCGCAAAGACTTTATCGCCAGCAGTTAAGAGAATTAAGCGAGAGAGCCAACCTTTTGCAACGAGTTGCCCTGTAGTTAATTCACCATTACTTAACTTATATCCATCTGCCATAGCGGCGACTTCATCAAGTAGAGCGCCATCAATAACCCAAGTACGTGGCCCTTTAGGCTTACTTTCAAGTGGCTTACCTAAACGGCCTGTTGGAAGTAAATCGTTAGTTAGATCATCATTTCTAAAGGTGCCATCAAATAGTTGATATGGCTTACTAGTTAACTTTGTTACGGTTACATCAGCAAAAGAATGCGGTAGACTTATAAATATAAAAGCTAAAGATAAGAAGAGTGCGGATAATTTCTTCATTTAGCGCCAATTTCAGCGGTTGCGTCAGTTCGTGCAATCAATTTCTTCTCATCTGGATAAGCTAAACGATCAACTATTTCAGCAAGCGGAAACCAACCGACCTCATCTACTTCACTCTCTTGCGGTGCTAACAATCCACCGGTCTCGCGGAACAAGTAGTGATGAACAGTTTTATGAATTCGCTTACCGCCAGCCATAAACCAGAAATCAATCACACCTAAAGAGCGCTCAATCTCAGATTCGATTCCGGTTTCTTCGGCGACTTCACGTAACGCAGCTTGTTCAGGAGTTTCACCTTCTTCTATATGCCCTTTTGGAAGAGACCACAAAATTCGTTTTCCGCTGGCATCTTTATGATCAATGCGACCGATCAAAAGACCGTTCTTACCGCTGTGATCAATAACCAAGCCGCCAGCGCTGACTTCATCTACCCGCTTGGCGTAATTTTTTGCCGGATTCTTGGCAGGACTCTTTGCAGGGCGTTTATTCTGCGCCTGCGCATCTTTGGCAGGTGAATCACTTGCAAGTGGGGCGCGATTTGCGGGGCGTCTGCGCCTGCGCTTTTTCTTCGTACCTTCGCTGCCCGCACTAGGTGCCGGGGTCATAGACCAAGGGTACTGCTCTAATCTTGGTCTTGTGACGAGTGCATTAGGAGCCGCGGGAGAAGTTGCGATCGCCTCACTCATTAAACGGGCACCGCTAGCAAGTTCGCTCGCCCAAAGTTTTGCCGCCCAAGGATTTCGCTTGGCTTTAGTTGGCGGACCAGTTCGCGACGCGCTGCTTGGCCGACTTGGAAATGATTTAGATTTCACAACCGATGCGCGACCAGAAGTTACAAAGAAAATTCTGCAAGGTTGGGCGGAAAATGTTTGGGATACAGGAATTGAATTCGGAACTGTTGCTGGAAAACGCGGTGACACAACAGTTGAAGTTACAACTTACCGAACTGAAAGTTACGATCCCGATAGTCGCAAACCTGAAGTTGAATACGGTGATTCAATTGAAGGTGATTTATCACGACGTGATTTCACAGTTAACTCAATGGCGCTTGAACTAACAACAAAAACGCCAGAATTTATCGACCCCTTCAACGGCTTGGAAGATTTAGCGAAGAGAGTTTTACGCACACCAGCAAAGGCGGAAAACTCTTTCTCTGATGATCCACTGCGCATGATGCGCGCTGCGCGATTTGCGAGCCAATTAGATTTCGAAATCGCACCTGATGTTCTGCAGGCGATAAAAGATATGGCCGGAAGAATCTCAATTATTTCAGCCGAACGCGTTCGAGACGAATTTACAAAAATGTTGATGTCGAAGAACCCACGTATCGGAATTACAATTTTAGTTGAAACGGGCCTTGCCGAAATAGTTCTTCCCGAGATTCCTAAACTCCGCCTTGAAATTGATGAACACCACCACCACAAAGATGTTTACGAGCATTCAATAACCGTTCTAGAGCAGGCGATTTCTCATGAAGATCGCCTAGGTGGTCCTAATTTAATTATTCGCCTGGCGGCGTTACTTCACGACATTGGTAAGCCAAAGACGCGCAATTTAATTCCAGGTGGAGGAGTGTCATTTCATCACCATGAAATTGTTGGCGCACGTCTTACCAAGTCCAGGCTGAAAGCTTTGCGCTTTGACGGTGACACGATTGATCAAGTTGAAACGTTAGTAGCGCTGCACCTGCGTTTCCATGGCTACGGAGATGGCGAATGGACTGATTCTGCGGTGCGCCGTTATGTGCGCGACGCCGGTGATTTATTGGTTCATTTACATGTTTTAACTCGCGCTGATTGCACAACGCGTAACGCAAAAAAGGCAGAGCGTTTAGCTAAGACTTATGACGGGCTCGAAGCGCGCATCGCAAAATTAATGGAGGAAGAGGAACTCTCTAAAATCCGTCCAGATTTAGATGGCGCTCAAGTTATGAAGTTACTTAATATCAAACCATCTGCTGCAGTTGGTAAAGCTTTGGATTATCTCCTTGAGTTGCGCCTTGAACATGGCCCGCTGGGAGAAGAACGCGCTACCGAAGAGCTACTTAACTGGTGGAGCAAAGAAAACTCCACTGCGAAGCAAGCGAAGCCCAGCAATTAAATAGATAGTCGCAACAATCAAAGGCACCAAGTAACCATCCCCGCTATCAGGAAGCAGTAGCGCTGAAATAACGGCGCCCGAAACAATTGCACCATTTACTACAACGTCATAAACAGAGAAGACGCGACCGCGATAAATATCATCGATCTTTGATTGAACTAAAGCATCATTTGTAACTTTTAAACTCTGCCCGAAGAGCGCCGTAAGAAAAGCAGCACAGATCAAAGTCAGCGGTGTTCGCACAAATAAGATAAATAACGGTCCGCAAGTGCTGGCAATTAGAGAAAATCTCATCCAACGATGGCGTCCAACGCGGCGAACTCCATACGGAGCAACCACTGCGCCAACAACGAAACCAATAGCTGCAATAGATAAGGTAAAACTAAGTCCCGCCAACCCCGCTTCATTATCTGCCGGGTCATTAAAGGTATTTCGCTCTAACAGAAGTGCAATAAGTGTCAGGGCAGTTATTCCGCCGCGATGAATTGCAATCGCACCAATACCGCGCGCAGCATCCATATGTTGGCGAAGAAAACGCACACCTTCGCGCATTTCAATTAAGCCTTGGGTGAAACTGGCGTTCTTGATCTCGTGATCTAGCGGCCCGATCTCTTTGCGCTTTAACAACGAGGCAAAGAGCGCAGCTAGTAGATAACCGGTCGCTGCCACCAAGATTATGTAGCCATCAGCTTTATCTGCAGTGGTTGTCTCGTTAATTAAACGGCGTAAACCAAGGCCGATTCCCCCACCCAGAACTACAAATACTGAACCGCCAGTTACCGCAAGAGCATTGGCGCTAATCAAGGATTTACTTTCAATCATCAGCGGAATACCTGCAGAGAGTCCAGCAAGAATTAAGCGATTAACTCCAAAAGCAACAAGAACAAAGACGGTCATCTCAATTCCAGTTTTTCCTTGGAAGATTAATAACGAGATGATCGATAAAGTTGTCGCTCTTGTTAAGTTTGCAAACATGATCGCCCGTTGTCTAGAAACGCGATCAAGAATTGTTCCGACAAATGGACCAATTAAAGAATACGGAAGAAGAACAACGGCAAACGCTAGGGCGGCGTTAAGTGCATTAGCTTGACGTTCTGGCGAAAATAAAACGAATGAGGCTAAGGCGCTCTGGAATATTCCATCGGTCATCTGACCTGTCCAGCGCAGGCGGAGTAACCGAGAAAATTTGCGATCGGTCAAAATCTGCCAGACGTTCATAGTTAAAGGGTAGTCGCGCAAAGCCTGCGAAAGAGGTTTATCCTTCTCTCATTATGAAATCCAAGCGTGCGTTCATCGATTATTCACTTGATAAGCGCGCCACTTTATTGGCGCTCTTTCGCGGAGTAGTCGATGC
>CAZLTK010000042.1:0-7605 GCA_964562535.1 uncultured Candidatus Planktophila sp. | reverse complement strand
ATGGCGCTGCGAACGCGAGGATCTAGGTTCCAGGTCATTTCTTCTTCTCCACCATGTAGACGTGAACAAAGGCGATGACCGTTTCACCACGTTGATTGGTAACGGTTACTTGCTCATCAACTAAACCAAAATCTGCGGCACGTTTGGCGTGTTCGCGCTTTGCCACAATTTCGGCCTTGGAAGTTATAGTGTCGCCGATAAATACAGGTGAGATAAAGCGAACGCGGTCATAGCCATAACTAAATGCGACTTCATTTATTTCGCCGGCAAGGGCGCCAACTGCCACGCTAAGAATCAAAGTTCCGTGAGCTACCCGTTGGCCAAATTCTTGGGTCTTGCACCATTCTGCATCCATGTGGTGCGGATAGAAATCACCAGTTTGTCCGGCGTGAGTGACGATATCTGCCTCAGTGATCGTGCGTCCCATGCTGGTACGCGATGAGTTGAGCTCGTAGTCCTCGAAGTAAAGTTTCATTTCTCTATTCCTTTACATATTTCTCGTAGGTGGCTGCAATCTCTGCAACTACGCTCGCATTTACCTGCTTTGAAGTCAATGCGCGATGAATCACAAGAGAACTTTGATATTGAACGTCGGGCCAACCAAGTACTCGTGGGCGAACCCAAGCACGTTCTAAGGTGCGCAAAGTGTTGCGGAAGAAGTTGAGGGTGTGATCATTTAGCGCACCGTTCTTCCAGGCAGCTAAATTGCCAGGTTGTCCACCAGCTAAGCCATATGTAGTTGCTTGAATCTCGGGCATCGATAGCAAGATTGCTGCTGTTGCAGCCGCTTGCGGATTCTTGGACTTACTTGAGATAGCAACTCCTGCGCCACCCAATTGCGAACCGCTGGCTTGGCCATCAAAAGAAGGAACATCTTCATAAACCAAGCGATGCTTGCGGAAACCTTTATGCGAGTAATTGCTGTAGCCGTACATGCAAACGCCGTAGGCATAAGCATCTTCACCGCTTAAACGCTCGGCGATATCGATCGGATTACTGGTCGCACAGAAATCAGGAACGAGGGCTGATAGTTCAACCATAAACTCGAGAACTTCAAGGGCAACTTTCTGATTTATAAATTCTTTTGTCGCAGTAAGAGGAGCGCCTTTCTGTGCCATCAAGGTCGCAAAAGTACTGAAGGCATCTACTGGCTTATGTGGCCATAACAGTTTGCCAGTACGCGCTAGATCAAATACATCGCTCCAGAAAACAGGTGAGCCATCTGCCTTATCGGGACGATATGCGCTTACTTGTGCTGCGGTATCAATGGCTAGCGCCCAATGCTTGCCTTGATATTTATATGATGCATGAGATTGACCAACGCTGGTCTGCGAAAGAAGTTCGAGTTGTGCAGGCGTAGCCAAATCTTCGAGTGCGATAACCGCACCTGCATGAACTGCATCAGGCACATGTGGGTGATCGATAATCATCAGATCGTAATTCTCATAGAACTCAGAGATATGTTGATCGCCAAAAGCCAGTAGCGAACGCGCATCCCACTTGACTGAGATATCGCAACGCTCTTGCAGCAGATCGTTGGAGTTAACGACTGAATCAAGTCCGCGCGGGTGATCCCACGTCATGCCGGTTAATTGGGTGGTCATAGTTAAGCGCCGAGCACCTTATTGATCTCTGCGGCAACCCATTTACGAATATTGATACCTTCATCAATGTATTTTCCGTAGTTGAAGAAGCCATGGATCATGCCTGGGCAATCTTTATATGCAACGGGAACCCCGGCAGCCTTTAGTTTTTCAGAGTAATCGATACCGTCTTGGCGCAAGACATCGTATTCGGCGGTAAAGATGATTGTTGGCGCAAGCCCCGAATAATCCTTGGCAGAATGCGGCACCGCGTATGGATTATTGCGATCTGCGGGGCCATTTAAATATTGCTCCCAAAGCCACTTCATACCGCGCTGGGTTAGCCCATAACCATCAGCGTTTGGCACATCGGCGGAATCGACATATTGCGGACCATTGCATGGATAAATTAGAAGTTGATAGGCAAGTTTGATTCCGCGATCTCGCGCAGCTAAGGCAACTGCAGATGCCAGATTTCCGCCGGCGCTATCTCCACCAACACCAATCTTCGCGCTATCGATATTTAACTCTGCTGCGTTCTTTAAAACCCATTGCAATCCTTCGTAGCAATCATTAAATGGCGTTGGGAACTTATGTTCTGGCGCCTTCTGGTAATTAATTGATACAACAACTGATTTCGTCATTGTCGCTAGGGCTGCGCATTGCGCATCGTATTTACCGACGTAGTTAACAACCCAACCGCCACCATGGAAATAAACCAAACCATTAAATGGTCCGCTCCCGGCAGGTGTGTAGACCCTGATGTAAGTATCTGCAGTGCTGGAAGTAAAGAAACGATGATCGATACGAACCGTAGGATCTAGCGGTCCTGATAAATCTGGTTCGCCATGCGAGCCGCTGCGGGCAAGAAAAGCACCAGCTTCTGAAATATCTGGTGCGTTAAACGACGCCATCCGATCGAGAAATGCTTTTGCTTGTGGATCTAGCGCCATGGTCAACCTATCTCTCTACAGAACTGCCGCAATTTTCTGCCAGATATCTTCTGGCAGTTCCATATCTAAATGCTTTGCATTACTTAGAATTTCATCGGTACTACGGCAGCCAATCAGCACGCATTTAACCGCTGGATGGCGCAGCGGGAAATGCAGCGCGGCAGCGGTTAGCGGAATGTTCTCTTTATCTAGCACCGCTTTGATGCGTTGGGCTTTTGCCAAGATCTCATCTGAAGCTGGTGCGTAATCAAATGTTGCACCCTTTACCGGGTTAGCCAGGATTCCAGAGTTAAGAACACCTGCAGCAACAATATCTACGCCGCGTTCGAGAGCTGCCGGCAACAAGTCAGAGAGTGCACGTTGATCAAGCAGCGAATAACGTCCAGCGATTAAAACTAAATCGATATCGGTCTCTTTGATCATGCGCGCAGGCGTTGCCGATTGATTCATTCCAACGCCGATTGCCTTGATGATTCCCTTATCGCGCATCTTTAATAGCGCTGGGAAAGATTCGCGAATCGCAGCATCGGCGTTGTCATCCGGATCATGGATCATCAAGATCTCAACGCTCTCTAACTCCATGCGCTCTAAGCTAGAACGGAAAGATTTTTCTACTCCGCCTTCGGAGAAATCAAAGAGTCGGGTTACTGATGTATCAGTATCGGCAAAATCTGGTTCTGCTTCATATTCGGTGGGAACAAGTAAGCGACCGATCTTTGTGGAGATTTCGTAGCTCGAGCGAGGCCGCCCCTTTAGGGATTTCGCTAAACGACGTTCGGCAGTTCCTTTTCCGTAATGCGGCGCGGTATCGATGTAGGTAATTCCGTTGCTCAGCGCACAATCAATTGCTGCATCGCATTCTTCTTGCGACATAGATGTGTAGAGACCGCCGAAAGTTGCGGTCCCTAAACCCATCTGAGAGATTTCGAGTCCGGTTCTTAACTGAACTCGATCGTTGTGAGCCATTTTTGTTGTTCCCGAATTAGAGAACTACTCCTTAATTGAGCCTGAGAGCATGCCGCGAACCAGACGCTTCTGTGAGAACAAGAAGACGATCATGATCGGCAAGGCGATCAATACGCCAGCTAGTGCAATCTCTGGCTTGCCGACAGGAACAGAAGTTGCACCGACGGCCGGGTTAATTGCTGGCGTTGAGTAGAACAAGAAGCCCATACCGATTGGCAAGGTGTAGTTCTCACTCGATGGGAGCAAGATGTAAGGCAAGAAGTAGTTAGCCCAATTGCCGATAAAGGCAAAGAAGGCGAGGAGTGAGATCAGCGGACCAGAAAGTGGCATACAGATCTTCAAGTACAACTGGAAGTCGTTGCAACCATCAAGGCGTGCAGATTCATAAAGCTCTTTTGGAATCGTTGTTGAGTAATAGATATAAGACAAGAAGGCGCCAAATGGATAGAGCGACGAAACCAGGATCACTGATATCGGCTTATCCATAAGGGAGAGCTTGTCCATTAATACGAATACCGGAACAACTAGCGCCATCGGTGGAACCAACATCGTGATCAAAGTTGAGATTAAGAAGGTGCGCTTAAATTTGATATTTGAAGCAGTTAATACGAACCCAGCTAATGATGCGGTAATCGTTGCAATTACAACGATTGATCCGGTGTACCAGATTGAGTTCCAGGCCCATTTGGCGATAACTCCATCATCGAAGTACTGCAAGTTCTTCCAGGCATCGATGTAACCAGAAAGGGAACCAAACATAAGTGGATTCTTATTTGAGAGATCCGCATCGGTCTTGGTAGGTGCAAGCAAGAGCCAGATCATTGGCACGAGGCTTACGACCGCAAAGAAGATAAGGAAAGCATTTACAAAAAATGCTGCAATTGGATTCTCTTGGCGCAGTTTGTACGCGCGGCGGTTGATCTTAAGTAGTGATGCCATGGTTTATTCCGCCTTTCGCTTTCCTGAGACTTCAGCCTCTTCAAACATATCTGTCTTGAAGATAACTATGAGCGCGCCTAACAAACTTGGAATCAAGAGCATGAGCGAAAGCGCAGATGCACCACCGAAGTCGCCACTGGTAAAGGCAAGTTCGAATGAGAGTTGATCCAGTGACCATGACTCAGCGATACCCTGATAGACACCGGTATTGAGCAACTGTGGTTCTACGAAGAGCTGAAGACCACCGGCAAAGATGAGTACGCCCATATAGATGATGTACTTCTTGATAAGTGGCAACTTGATACGCCAACCGAGTTGGAATGCTGAGCATCCATCCATACGGGCAGCTTCGATAATTTCTTGTGAGAGAGATTGCAGCGAACCAAATTGAATCAAAATCCAGTTACCGGCAACTGCAAAGAAAGCCATAATCGCAAAGAGCCAGGTGAGGTTTTTGGTCTGCCAGATTTCTTCGGACTTTTCGATCCCGAGTCCGTTTAGGACAGACTTAATTGGGCTAAGAGTTGGAGCGAAAATTACATACCAAACAAGAACGGCGACAGCGCCTGAGATTGAGGCGGGCACGATGTAAGAAAGGCGAAGCCACTTCTTCCATTTGCTTGGGTTCATATCGAGCATAAGAGCAACTGCAATAACAAAAATTGTAGTTAGTGGCACATATATAGCCATAAAGCCGAGCACATGTTTTAGCGCTGGCAAGAATCTAAAGTCTTGGAGAACAATTTTAAATGCATCCCATCCACCGTCAGGGTTAACGCGAGATTCGGATGGAACTTCAAGTATCGCCATAAAAATAGGGATGACGCCAAAAACAACCAGCAGAGCCATATATGGGAACAACATCGCATACATCGCGACGCTGCTTCCTAACTTCTTCTTTCTTGCCATCTTATCCCCCGAATAATTCTTAAGTTTTATTAACCACTTCTAAGTTGGTAAGAACCAGGTTGGCCACCGAAGTGACCAACCTGGTTCTTTATCCCTCTTGAGGTATTACTGATAGAGCTTTACTTCAATCAGCTAGTTGTAACTTTGTAACCGAGTTGCTTAGCAAGGTTGCCAGCATAAGTTGCAAAGGCATCGAGAGCTGCCTGAGCATTCTTCTGCTTCTTCAACTCGTTTGACATAGTTCCTTCTTGAGCGCCGTTGGTGTCATAAGAAACTGGCTTCTCACCTGAGAAGATCTTCTTTGACTGTTCCAACATTGCTGGATATGGATCTGCTGCGTAGTACTTATCAGATGAGATCTTTGCCTTCCAAAGTGCATTTCCCTTTTGTGAAGCTGGGAATGTTGGGGCACCCTTTGAGCCATCTGGGTTCTTAACATCAACGACGTTGCGCTTGTCTTGAACCATGAAGACTGCAAATGCAAGTGCTTCCTTTGGATACTTAGAGTGTGGAGATACGGTGTAAATTCCGCCGCCCCATTCACCTGAGTAGTTAACCTTCTCGCCGGCCCACATTGGCATTGGTGCAGCAGTGATCTGACCTGCTGGGACTGCCCATGATGAAGCTGGACGGATTACGAATTCACCGAACCATGATGGTCCGATAGTCATGACAACCTTGTTGGCCTGTCCGTAATCCTTGATGAAGTCAGCATCCCAAGGAGCTGATGTTGAAAGAACGCCAGAGTCGATCATTGGTTGTACAAGCGCTGTTGCGCGTGTGCACTTAGGTGACTTTGGAGCGATCTTTACAGCAGTTGAAGATGTTGCCTGGTTAACTGGGCACTGTGATGGCCAGAGGTAACTTGAATAAAGTCCCTGTGATCCAAGAGCACCTAGTGAATAACCTGGGTGGTTCTTTGCAATATCTGCACCGATCTTTGCGAAATCATCCATTGTCTTAGGAACTGTGTAACCAAATTCCTTCATCAACTTTGTATTTACCCAAAGAACTGTTTGTGCAAGGTCGTTCTTTACGCAGTACCAACCACCGTCAGCACCCTTACACCATTGGTTTCCATCTTTCATATCATCCCAGAAACCAGCTGGAGCATACTTATCAAGGCGCAAAACGTTGTTTGCATCTGCTAGAACTGAAACGTCATTCGGTGGACCGAATACAACATCTGGCCAACCCTTTTTAACGCGGTTAAATAATGAAACTTTCTGTACGAGATCTGCCTGTGCGTGAAGTTCTACCTTCACATCAACAGTCTTCTTCATGATTTCTGCATACAACTTTGCACCTGGTAGACGCGGTGCATCTACCCAGATTGTGATTGAAGGCTTAGCTGCTTGCGCAGGCATTGCCATCACTGTTGTACCTGCAATTGCAAACGCACCAGCGATTGCAATTAATGAGTACTTCTTCTTCAAGGTATCCCCCTTTTTGAGTCTGGCGTCAGCTCCTAGTTGCCGATCTGACCAGTTGCGGAAATACTAGGGGTGCAAATACTATTTCGTATAGTATTTCGAACATATCTTTTTGATATCTTTTTCCAAGGCTCGAAGAGAGGCCCAGCGTGAAAATCACCAACGTTGAAGTAATTTTGGAAGAACGTCCCGGATTCACCCCCGCCTTCGTCTGGCGCGATCGAATTCCAGGTTCTGAAGGTCCAACCCTTGGCGCATGGCTTGCCATCGAAACCGATGCTGGAATTACCGGTTTTGCCTCATCTAACCGCGGTGTGATTCTTCAAGATTATGTGAACCGCCGTTTTCGCCCAGAGTTGATCGGGCAGGATCCTTTGCAACGTGAACATTTATGGGAACGTGTTTGGGAGTTAGACCGCATCGAAAGATTTGCTCCCAATTTAACTCACTTAGTTGATGTAGCTCTGTGGGATATCGGTGGAAAACAAGCCGGACTTCCAGTACATCAACTGTTGGGCGGTTACCGCAATTCGCTTCCTGCATATGCATCAACCGTTACTTACTCATCAATTCCAGAGTTTCTAGATATCGCAGATCAAGCACTTGCACTTGGTTATCCGATGATTAAGTTACATGCCTTTGGCGATGCCAAGAAAGATGCCCAACTTTGTTTAGCTCTTCGCGATCACGTTGGCCCCGATATCGAATTAATGTATGACGGTTCTGCGGCATTTGATTTACAGGATGCGGTTTATCTCGGCCATGCATTAGATGAAGCAAACTATCTTTGGTATGAAGAGCCAATGCGCGAATTTAGCGTCA
>CAZLTK010000041.1:0-7747 GCA_964562535.1 uncultured Candidatus Planktophila sp. | reverse complement strand
AGGCTGCCCCGGTTCAGGAAACTGATCCGGTGGCAGCGCTCACCGCTGATTTACAGCGACTTCAGGCCGAATACGCCAACTACCGCAAGCGTGTAGAACGTGACCGCGCACTTGCACACGAGCTCGCAATTGGTGGAGTTTTAACCGAACTTCTTGCAACTCTTGATGACATTGCGCGCGCAACTGAACACGGCGAGCTAACTGGCGGATTTAAATCTGTTGCAGATCAAATCACTGCCACAACGACTCGCCTTGGTTTGGAAAAGTACGGCACTGCTGGCGATGAATTTGACCCACAAATTCACGAAGCACTTCTTCATGACACAAGCGAAGAAGTAAAGGTTCCAACCGCAACAAAGATTTTGCAGCCAGGATATAAATTCAAAGAACGTATCTTGCGCCCTGCTCGCGTTGCAGTTACCGATCCAGCTGAAACGCCTGAAGAGGAATAACTTTCCATGGCCGCTAAAGACCTTTACGAAAAGGATTTCTACAAGATTCTCGGCGTTGGCAAATCAGCCAGCTCTGATGAAATTAAAAAGAAATACCGTTCTTTAGCGCGCGAACTTCACCCTGATAAAACTAAGGGTGATGCGGCGATGGAAGAGAAATTTAAAGCTGTTTCTGAGGCCTATGACATTTTGTCTGATGGCAAGAAGCGCGCTGAATACGATCAAGCGCGCGACATCTTTGAACGCGGCGGATTCCGCGCACCACAAGGTGGCCAGAACTTCCAAGGAGGAGATTTCTCTGACATCTTCGGTGGTGGCAATCCACAAGATATCTTCGCTAATTTATTTGGTGGCGGCGGTCGTCGCGGTCCACGTAAAGGCCAAGATCTACAAACCGAAGCAACAATCACCTTTAAAGAAGCTGCATTCGGTACAACTTTAGAACTTCGTTTATCTGCAGATGGCGGACCATCACAAACTATTTCAGCGCGCGTTCCAGCCGGCGTAAATGATGGTGCAAAGATTCGCGTTAAAGGAAAAGGTTCTAGAGGCGAAGCTGGCCCTGGCGATCTATTTATCTTGCTACACGTAAAGCCCCACGCTGTTTTTTCACGTAAAGGCGAGAACATTGCTTTAACTGTTCCAGTGACATTTACCGAAGCAACACTTGGTGGAGATATTAAAGTTCCAACACTTACTGGTGACGAAGTAACTTTGCGTATTGCACCAGGAACATCTAACGGCCGCGTACTGCGCGTTAAAGGCCGCGGAATCACAAAAGGTGCAACCGTCGGCGATTTGCTTGTAACCATTGAAGTCCAAGTTCCACAACGCGTTGAAGGTGCAGCACTTGAGGCGCTAAAGAAATACGCTGAAGCTACCGCTGATCAAGATGTTCGTAAAGAATTTAATACAAAGGCTCATCTATGAGCGAGAAAGAAAAACCGACGAATTCAGATAACCAGCAACCTGATGATGAAGCGGGTCTTTACGTTATCTCTGTAGCTGCCGAACTTTCTGGGCTACATCCGCAGACTCTGCGCCAATATGATCGCTTAGGTTTAGTCTCACCAAATCGCACAGTAGGGCGCAATCGCCGATACTCATTGCGCGACATTGCATCTCTGCGCATGGTACAACGCTTAACCGGCGAAGGCATTAATCATGCAGGAATTAAACGAATTATCGAACTGGAATCTGCCATGGCAAATATGGCGATGGAAGTTGCACAACTTCGCATTGAGGTAGATGCACTTCTGAAGGAAAATCCACCGAAAGGACTTGCGGTGCGTAAGAAAAATGAAGTTATCGTTTACGAAGAAGAGCGTTAAACACTTTTAATCGCGTTTACGCGCCCAGACCACTTACCTAAAATTCTCTCCGCCGGAGTTCCCAAAACTTTTTCAATCACCGTCGAGTAAACATCACGGAAATCAGTAGTAACAGCTAAGTCGCCATCGATTAACTTTGTAAGCGATGGTTGATCTCCATAGAAACCACCCTGCACGCGATCTCCGATTAAAAACATTGGGCCAGCGCTTCCGTGGTCTGTGCCTTCGGAACCATTTGCCTTAACACGTCGCCCAAATTCGCTATAGACCATGACGGTAATATCTTTAGAACGACCAGATGCTTTCATCTGGCTCAAAAACTTAGTGATGCTGGATGAGACAGTGCCAAGCAATAAAGCTTGGGCATTTGCTTCATTTGCATGGGTATCGAAGCCGCCCAATGAAACCGACCAAACCTTTGTTGGCGCACCTGAAGCAATTAACTTTCCAACGAGATTTAACTGTTGCGTCAGATTTGAATCTCCGCCTGCGTTGCCACCAGAAATTGTCGGAAGATCATCAGACATCGGCGCAGGCTGCGAAAGAACTGGAGTAATACTTCCAGAAACGTTAAACAAGTTGCGCATCGATGTCGCCGCCGCAGCCATTAGCGGGCTATCTTTCTGCGAAGGCGCACTTAAGCGCTGACAAGCTTTTGCAAATTGGCCAGAAGGAATTATCAAACCGCCAAGTGGTAACGCTGAACCGCTCTGTATTTTTCCAGCCAATAGAGGAGGCAAAACACTTCCCAAACTAATTGCAGTCATCGGATCTACTTTTTGCGTATCTAACCAACGCCCTAACCAACCAGTGTTTAGATGGGTTTGCGGAGAACCGGTCTGCCAAATCGCCATAGAAGAGAAATGTGAACGATCAGGTTTTGGATAACCAACGCCTCGCACAATCGCAACTTTCTTCTCATCCCAAAGCCCTTTAATTCCAATCATCGATGGATTGAATGCAAAATCTTTATCAATCTGCAAAAGTGATTCTGGTGCGTAAGTTAAATCAGGACGTGCAGCAAAGTAAGCAGGATCCTTATATGGAATAACGGTATTTAAACCATCGTTGCCACCGTAAAGAGTTACAACAACAAGAATGGGTGTACCTAAAGGAAGAGGACGTGTAATTGCGGCGTTTGCAACATCATCAAGTGATAAGACAGAAGTTGCTGCGGCCGAGACTCCAGAGTATTTAAGGAATTGACGGCGCGTAAAGCGCGTCATACCTAATTGCTCGCGAGAGAAGACCGGTTTTTCAATCATGCGCTCACCACATATTCTGGACTACAGATTGCCAAGGTAATTAAGCGCTCTGGGTTATTGCGAACTTCGCGAAGGGCAAACGTTGTGCGCGGCGACCATTCAACAACTCCTAACAAATCTGCCAGATATGCAACTCTTCGCTCAGGTATTACCAAAGTGAGTTGTGAAACATCTATTTGTGAAGAAATCCAAGTCGCAAAGGCAAGCCGGAATTGCGCACTCGCTGAACTAAGCCAAGCCTCGTCAGTTGGCCAACCACCCACATTCGGTGGAGAAAATGGGATTTGTGACAATTTATCGAGGTAACTATTTATCTTATTCTGCGAGTTCATTTGTGATGGCGTTAAATTAAATGCACGACATACGGCAATAAACCATTCAACTGGTGACTTAACCACGGAATAATCAGGGTTTGCGAGAGCTTTACTTTCAACCATCGACTTAATAAGTGCTGAGATATCTCGACTAGCGAATGCCGCAATCGAAGGGTTGTTCTCAGGCAATGGCGCAGTAGATGAGATGAATCGGTACCAAATTCGCTCATTGATAAACTTTGCACAATCTTGCTGTGCTACCAAGTGTTTAATGACTTCTTCAGGAGACATCACGCCGGTTTTACCTAATACCGTAACCGCACCGGTGTCTCTGCGTCGCGGAACTGCAACTACTTCGCCAGTGCTGCGAGGAATTTGATATCCAGTAAATGCGCGCGCTAACTCTCGAACATCCATCTCAGAGTAGCGATTTACCCCAAGAACAAACAACTCCATCATCTCGCGTGACAGATTTTCATTTGGCGCCTTTAAAGTATTTTCTCCACCGTCTAACCAGATTTGAAGTGCGCCATCAAAAAACATCGCAGATGCGAAATCACTAAAGTTTCCTAACGCATATTTTCTAAATGTTAAATTCTGGTTGTACATCGGCAGCGCGTAATTAACTTTTCCAATCGACGTTGCCCAATGTCCATGCCAGAACCAGACCATCTTTTCGTGTAGTTGGTTTTCTGAAGCCACCATTTGATCTAGCCACCATTTGGAGAGAGAAGTGGTTTGTGCGCGCAGGTTTTGCGAGAACGCGGCAGTATCTGGACTGTTAGCCTCAGGACGTTTTCCTAAATCAATTAATACTGGCGGAGTAACAGCGATTTCATTCTTTGATTTGGCAAGTAATTCAGTGCGGGTTTTCTCAACCCCGTTCTTAAGCGAAGCCTCAAATTCGCCAGGGCGCGGGCCGAATCCAAAGCGATGAAAGAGGCGAGCGGTCTCAAGGCGCTTTAGATCCATGCAAGGAGAGTATGTGGCGCAGGTGAACAATGTAAGGTTGCCACATGAACTCACACGAACTTCTCCGAGAAGAGATCAAAAACAAGGCAGTAGTTCACGGAAAAGTCATTCTCTCATCAGGAAAAGAAGCTGATTACTACGTAGATCTTCGTCGCGTAACACTCGATCATGTAGCCGCCCCACTTGTTGGCGAAGTGATGCTCGAACTAACTAAAGATCTTGATTACGACGCAGTTGGCGGATTAACGCTTGGTGCAGACCCAGTTGCAACCGCGATGATGCATGTGGCAGCGCGCAATGGAAAAAGCATCGATTCTTTTGTAGTTCGCAAAGCTGAAAAAGCCCACGGTCTACAGCGCCGCATCGAGGGTCCAGATGTTGTCGGAAAGCGCGTCTTGGCTGTTGAAGATACTTCGACTACCGGCGGTTCTGTATTAACTGCCGTTGAAGCGCTTAAAGAAGCCGGTGCAATTGTGGTTGGCGTAGCAGTGATCGTAGAACGCGGTGCCAAGCAGGCAATTCTTGATGCCGGCTACGAATACCGCGCAGCGTTCCAATTAGCTGATCTAGGTCTTTAAGAAATCAACTTAAGTGGCGTTTTGTTCGCCACTCTTTAAATACTTCTAGAGCCATAGGCGCTGCAGTTATAAGAACAATTACTCCAACGAAGCTATAAAGATAAGTATTGGCTTTAGTACTTAACGCATCACCCAACAAATAACCGATTCCAATCGCAACTTGCGTCCAAATAATTGCGCCAATTGCGTTCCAAGTAGAGAAAATCTTTTTATCTAACTGCACTACGCCACAGATTGGATTGATCAGGGTGCGCCCAAATGGGATAAAGCGCCCGATAACAAGTGCTTTTCTTGGTCCATATTTAACTAACCACTTTTCAACAGTTCGAACCATTTTCTGATTAAAGAATCTACTGTCGGGGCGCTCGAAGAACTTTCTGCCATATTTCTTACCAAACCAATATCCAACTTCGCCGCCCACAATTGCGGCCACTGGTGCGAGAGTAAATAGCAAGATCGGTGACAACTTTGCTTCGCCCAAGATCTTTGCGCCTGCATCAGATGCGGCCATACCCGCAAAGAAAACAACTTCGCCTCCAGGAAAAACCAGACCAATTAAAAGTCCAGTTTCCATAAAGATTATGCCGAGAACACCGATCAAGCCAAGGGTAGAGATGATCGAATTTGCGTCGAATACGTTCACGGCCAACTGAAAGTCCATGCCTTGAGGATAAAGCACCGCAAGATACTTTACTATCAGGCATTAGCGCGATATTTGGAGTATAAAAATGCCCTTGTCTAATGATAAAAATTGGTGGCGTCAGGCTGTCGTTTATCAGATCTATCCGCGCTCATTTAAAGATTCAAATGGTGATGGTCTTGGCGACATCAAAGGCATTACTTCAAAGATCGATTACCTGTCTTCATTAAGCCTTGATGCCGTTTGGTTATCACCGTTCTATCCATCAGCACTCGTAGATGGTGGTTACGACGTAGATGATTACCGTGATGTAGATCCAAAACTTGGTTCACTTGCAGATTTCGATGAGATGCTCGCCAAATTGCATGAAGCAGGGATCCGTATTTTCGTAGATGTCGTTCCTAATCACTCATCTAATTTGCACGTATGGTTTAAAGAGGCGATCTCCGCTGAACCAGGTTCTGCTGCACGTAACCGATACATCTTTCGCGATGGCAAAGGTGTAAATGGTGAACTACCACCCACCGATTGGCCTTCACACTTTGCACCAAGTGCTTGGACCCACGAATCAAAGATGGGCGGCAAACACAACCAGTGGTACTGCCACTTATTCGCACCAGAACAACCTGATTGGAACTGGGATAACCGCGAGATCGAAGAAGATTTTCTAAAAACGCTGAAGTTCTGGGCAGACCGTGGTGTAGATGGTTTCCGCATCGATGTCGCACACGCGATGAAGAAAGATTTATCAGAGCCGCTACAGAGCCAACCACGCTATGCAAGCCATAAAGAGCTTGATCTTGCCAACGGCACAAACGTGCTCTTTGATCGTAATGAAGTTCATGAGGTTTATAAAGAATGGCGTAAGTTATTTAATAAATACGATCCACCACGCGTCGCTGTTGCAGAGGCAAATGTTTCTGCGGATGCGTTAGTTAAATATGCAAGCGCTGAAGAGCTTGGCCAGAGTTTTAACTTTGAACTCTTAGACGCCAACTTTAACGCTCATGAATTTAAAGTAATTATCGATCGCGCACTTGTTGGTCCAAAGAAGAATGGTTCATCTACAACTTGGTGTTTAAATAACCACGATCAAATGCGTCCGGCAACAAAGTTTGGGCTTCTACCAACTGTTGACCGAGTTAAATGGCGCAACTCAAACGGGACATTTAGCCCACTTGATGAAAAACTTGGAACTCAATCCGCAGTTGCCGCATCGATGCTGATCATGGCCCTTCCTGGTTGTACCTACATTTACCAAGGCGAAGAACTTGGTCTTCATGAAGTAATGGATATTCCTGAAAGTGAAATTCAAGATCCACAATATTTACGTAACCATAAAATTGATAAGGGTCGCGATGGATGTCGCGTTCCACTTCCTTGGACAAAAACCGGTTCATCATTTGGATTTGGCGATCGTGGCTCCCATCTGCCGCAACCGAAGAACTTTGGCCAATATTCAATCGAGGCCGAAAGTGCAGATCCAGCATCTCCACTTTCAATCTTCCGCAAAGCGCTGGCGCTACGTAAAACCTTGATCGCACCGGAAGATATGACTTGGCACGAAACCGGGGATTCCAACGTCCTTCATTTCTCACGTCCAAATGGTTGGAACTGCATCACCAACTTCGGCGGCAAGAACTACAACTTTGAAGGCGCCGGCGAGGTCATTCACTCATCTGGCCCCCTTGGCAAAGCCGGCGACCTGCCACCTGCGACCACCGTCTGGGTGAAGGCCAGCCTTTAAACCGAACGGGCAGCCCCCGATTTTTGCAATGTAATAGATATGTATATGTAGACTCACGCCCATCTTCGCGTTCTGATCCATCCATACGAACGCCCTGACTCTCCAACGGAGGAGAACCAATGCGAGCATCTGCCGCCCTGTCCAATGTGCAAGTAACCGGCGCAAACCTAAATATCACCTATGTGGTCCTAGCGATTTCACTTCTCGCTCTAGCGATCGCCTGGGTTCTACGCGCCCAAGTTCTGGCTGCCAGCGATGGCACCGAGAAGATGCGCGAAATCGCCGCCGCAGTTCAAGAAGGCGCCGCTGCATATCTCGCACGCCAGTTCCGCACACTTTCATATTTCGTCGGAATTGTTTTCTTCCTACTCTTCGCACTTCCTGCTGATACAACTTCAATCCGTATCGGCCGCTCAATCTTCTTCCTTATGGGCGCAGGTTTCTCTGC
>CAZLTK010000040.1:0-7892 GCA_964562535.1 uncultured Candidatus Planktophila sp. | reverse complement strand
AGCCAACTGTTGCTCCTACAAAGAAGCCAAATACTGATGGATGTAGGAATCAGATCAAGAATTAACGAGTACGAATCAGCAGTTTATCCAGCGCTGCTCGCTCGCTCCTTAACTGACTTGTAAATTCAGATACCGAAGCCTTCTTAGCCGCTGCATCCCAGCCCAATATTGGAGCGATCAGTGTTGCAACTGCTGAGGCAACAGCTTCACCACCATCGCTTGCTTCAAATGCAATGCGCGTGCGGCGGGAGAGAACATCATCAACGCTCTGTGCACCCTCGTGAGTAACTGCATAAATTATCTCTGCCTTTAAGTATGCGAGTTCTGGTGTGATCAGTTCTGCCATCTTCTTATCCGAGTTGATAATTTCAAAAATCTCATTAATCAGCGATCCGTAGCGATTTAATAGATGAATAATCGTAGTTTCTTCTAAACCACTGATCTGCGCCAACTGTGCGCTCTGCTGAACTAAAGCAAAGTATCCGTCAGCTCCAATAGCTGGAAGTTTCTCGGTAATTGATTCAGCAACGATTCGGCGTAGATCATTAACTGCTAGGTCAATAACATCCTTACCCATTACGCGATAAGTGGTGTACTTGCCACCGGCGATACTTACAAATCCTGGAACTGGACGATCAACTGTATGTTCGCGGGAAAGCTTTGTGGTTGTCGAACCTGCTGCGTTTGCAACTAGCGGGCGTAACCCCGCGTAAACACCGAGAATATCAGCGGCATCAATCTTGGGGTGTAGTACGCGATTTGCTTGATCGATGATGTAATCGACATCGTCTTTACTTGCTACAGGGTTGGTGCGATCAGCCTCATAGGGCGTATCAGTTGTACCAACAATCCATTTATCTGCCCAAGGAATAATAAAGAGCACTGAAACTGAAGTTTTCAGGATTATTCCGGCATCAGATTTAATTGCGCTCTTTGGCAGCACAATATGTGCGCCTTTGCTCATAGCGACTCTATAACCAGGTTTAATTCCGAATTTTTCATGGAGTTCATCGCTCCAAACTCCAGCGCACATCACGGTTACCTTCGCGCTGACAGTTATCTTCTTACCAGAGTTAAGGTCGCGAACCCTCGCACCAACTACCCGTTTTCCATCACGAACTAACTCTTCACACTGCACGCGAGTTGCAATTATTGCTCCATGGCGAGCTGCGGTACGAGCTATAGCCAGGGTATGGCGGGCATCGTCTACTTGAGCATCAAAATACTTGATAGCACCATTAATTAGATCGCCTCGCAAAGATGGTGCGATAGTTGCAATCTTCTTTTCACTTAAATGTTTGTGCCAAGGAAGCGCACGTTGAAATCCACGGAGTACATCGTATAGAGCAAGACCTGCGCCAACATAAGTACGTTCGCGATACTTTTCATGAAGGGGATATAAAAATCCAACAGGCTTGACTAAATGTGGTGCTAGCGAAGAGACCATTAGCTCGCGCTCATGTAGCGCTTCACGCACTAACTTAAAATCATATTGTTCTAGATATCGCAGTCCGCCATGAATTAACTTGCTTGATCGACTTGATGTACCAGCTGCAATATCTTGGTTTTCGACCAAGGCTACTTTTAATCCACGCGATGCGGCGTCTAGCGCTGCACCAACGCCGGTTACTCCCCCACCAATAATTAAGACATCGAAATCATCTGCTGCTAGTGACTTAAGAGCGGAGATACGTTGCGCAGGATTTAGCTGCGAATCAAACATTTACTCTCCCGCTCTACCTTCTGGAATACTTTCGTTATAGGCTTAAGGATATGTCATATATAGCCAGTCTTGATCAAGGAACGAGCAGTACTCGGTGCATGATCTTTGACAATTCAGGCGCTGTTATTGCCATTGCCCAAAAGGAACACCAACAATTCACCCCTCACCCTGGTTGGGTCGAACATGATGCCGGTGAGATCTGGCAGAACACACAATTGGTCATCCAAGAAGCAATTGCCGCCGCTGGAACAAAGATTGGCCTGGCTTCGATTGAGATAAGTGCAATAGGCATTACCAATCAACGCGAAACGATTGTGGCCTGGGATGCGAAAACTGGAAAAGCGCTACATCGCGCAATCGTTTGGCAAGATACACGGACTGCTGCTTTCCTAGATGGGCTAGCCCAGTCGAATAAAGATCTCCTCACCAATCGCACTGGCCTGGCGATCGCACCATATTTCTCGGCTAGCAAAATCAATTGGCTGCTCAATAACGTGGAGCCGGTAAAGCAGGCTTTAACCGCAGGAAACCTTCGCATCGGGACGATTGATTCGTGGCTCACCTGGAATTTATCTGGTGGCCTGCACATTACAGATGTCACAAATGCATCTCGCACGATGCTGATGAATTTGCAGACTCTTGCTTGGGATAGCGAACTCTTAGCGATCTTTGATATTCCACTCGCAATCTTGCCTGAGATTAAATCTTCATCTGAAGTTTATGGAGAATCCAGCCAGAGCGGTCCTTTCGGAGCCAAAATTCCTATCGCGGGAATTCTTGGTGATCAACATGCCGCCATGGTTGGCCAAGCTTGTTTTGAAAAGGGAAGTTCGAAGACAACCTATGGCACAGGTAATTTCGCGCTTTTAAATACCGGAGCCGAAATAGTTCGCTCTAAACATGGACTCTTAACAACAGTCTGCTTTAAATTTGGCGATCAGCCTGCGCAATACGCGCTCGAAGGCTCTGTTGCTGTAACGGGATCGGCTATTCAATGGTTGCGTGATCAACTAGGAATCATCTCATCTGCGGCTGAAGTTGAAACACTTGCACTTCAAGTGAAGGACTCCGGTGGTGTTTACTTCGTGCCGGCTTTCTCCGGATTATTTGCTCCATATTGGCGCAGCGATGCGCGCGGAGTAATTGTTGGTTTAACCCGGGCGACAACTAAGGCGCATCTAGCACGTGCTGCCTTGGATGCCATTTGCTATCAGACTATGGAGATCATGGAAGCGATGGTTGCTGATAGCGGTATTGCTATGACTGAGATGAAAGTTGATGGCGGCATAACTGCAAATCAACTATGCATGCAACTACAAGCAAATGTTATGGGCATAGATATTGTTAAACCTTTGATAACCGAGACTACAGCGCTCGGTGCAGCATATGCAGCCGGCTTAGCAATTGGTTTCTGGAAATCAACCGATGAAGTTAAATCACAGTGGCGCCAAGATCGGCGTTGGCAAGCAGAAAGTGATGAAAAGAGCCGCACCATAGGTGCAGCGCAATGGAAACGTGCTGTTGAGCGCAGCTTTAACTGGGTTGATTAACGCAATTCACACCCGTTAAGGCTTAGAGTTAACCCATTATGAGCGAGCAGAAAAAGCTAAGCGCTGGAGTTATTCGCAACAATTTAGCGATGGCCGATGGTCGCACCATTCGGTATTACGACTCGCAAGGCCAATCTCGCACAGCGCAAGATCAGCGTCCTAAGGAAGAGCAGCCTGGCATCGGCGAACTTCGCCTGGATCCTCTGCTAAACGAATGGGTTGTTATGGCGGCGCACCGCCAAGGTCGCATCTTCCTGCCACCGAAAGAGTTATGTCCGCTCTGTCCAACTAAAGGCGAACTACTAACCGAAGTTCCCGATACAAATTACGAAGTCGTTGTCTTTGATAATCGCTCTCCTTCGCTGCGAAAACCAGAAGGCGATTGGGCCGCTCCCGATATGGTCGGTCCCGAAACCGATGCCGGAACCGCTGCGGGCAAATGTGAAGTTATCTGTTTTACTGATAATCACGGTGGATCATTTAAAGATTTATCACCACAACGCGTGCGAGTTCTGCTCGAGGCATGGATCGATCGCGTGCGCGAACTTTCGCAAGAGCCATATATCCATCACATCGCACCATTTGAAAATCGCGGCGAAGAAGTTGGAGTGACGCTTTCTCACCCGCACGGCCAAATTTATGCCTATTCATATCTGCCACCGCGAGTTCAGAAGATGCTTGCAGTTGCCCGCAAATATATGGATGAAACTGGCAAAGTTTTGTTTGATGATGTCGTTGCCCGCGAAATCAAAGATCAAGTGCGTATGGTTTCTCAAAACGATCACTGGATCGCTTTTGTTCCATATGCGGCTCGTTACCCATTTGAAATTCATGTGGCGCCACGAAAGCCGGTTGCTGATTTAGCTGAGTTAACTCCAGAACAAGCAGATGCTTTCCCTGAGATTTCACTCGAAGTGATGCGTCGTTTAGATGGAGTCTTTGAAATAGATATGGCTTACATCGCAACTTGGCATCAAGCACCAGTGCGTGAAGGCCGCGATCTACTCCGTCTGCATTGGCAGATCACTAGCGTGCGCCGCGCACCTGGCAAGTTAAAGTATTTGGCAGGCAGCGAATCTGCAATGGGAGCGTTCATCATGGATCTAAAGCCTGAACAATCTGCAGGTCAGTTGCGAGATGTTGCGCTCTGATTTCACAGCGATCTTTGGCCAAGCACCAGAAATAATTTCCGAGGCGCCAGGTCGTGTTAATTTAATCGGAGAACATGTCGACTATTGCGATGGCTTTGTCATGCCATTTGCTATCAGCGATCGAACTTATGCTGCGATTAATCGGCGAAGTGATCGCAAGATCCGGATCGCATCGGCGCAACGCCCTGGTGAGCTAGTTGAAACATCCCTAGATCTTCTCTCCCCCGGTAACGATGGAGATTGGGAGCGTTATATCTTGGGGGTCATCTGGGCCTTTGGCGATCACATTACGGCAGGGCTAGATATTTTTGTCGATGGTCGCGTTGCGCTCGGTGCGGGTTTATCTTCATCTGCTGCACTGGAATGTTCAATTGCAATCGCTCTTAATCATTTATTTACAGCAAAACTATCGCTACCTGATCTAGCGCGCTTGGCGCAGCGTTCTGAGAATGATTATGTCGGAATGCCCTGCGGGATCATGGATCAATCGGTATCGCTGATGGCGCAGGCAGGTAACGCGCTCTTACTTGATTGTCGCGACCTAAGCACCGAACAAATTCCTTTTGAACTAGCAACTTCAGGTTTAGAACTATTGATTATTGATACTCGCGCCCACCATGCGCTAGTCGATGGTGGTTACGCCGAACGACGTGCTTCTTGTGAATCTGCAGCTGCAAAACTTGGCATAAAAGCACTGCGAGATTGCTCTGTGTCGCAATTAGAAAGTTCCCGCGACACGTTAACTGAACTTGAATATATGCGCGCCAAACACGTTGTAAATGACATCGCCCGCGTCTACCAATGCGTCGAACACTTGAAGCGCGCTGATTTCAAATCGGTTGGTGAAATCTTGACCCAATCACACACATCGTTGCGCGATCTATTTGAAATATCTTGCCCAGAATTGGATCTAGCTGTTGCCACCGCCCTTGCCAACAAATCTCTAGGCGGCCGAATGATTGGTGGCGGGTTTGGCGGAAGTGCTATCGCGCTCTTTAACGTGACAGATATTGAGCCAGCAAAGTTTGCAATAACTGCGGCATTTAAAACTGCAGGATTTACGGAACCACGATTTTTTACTTCACTACCAAGTAGTGGTGCTGCAGTAATTAGTAGTTAAAGAGCGTTGACCGAGATAACTTCTACGCCACCGATAGCGCTAAGTACCTCAAGTAAATCAGTTGGATCAGATCCCGGAACCGCAACGGTTACTTCGTCAAAGCCCCGGCCATCTTCAGATTTAAGAACAGTTAAGCCGCGGATATCTGCTCCGGCTGCGCCAATTGCAGATGCCAACAGCCCAAGTGACCCTGGTCGATCCGGAAGAGAGATCTCTAACTTAAATAACGCCATGGATGAAGGCTACCGTTCGGTTAACCTTTCGGTGAATTAAACCGCGGGCGCAGAACCAAGGGTGACTTTGTAGGTCTTAGTCGATCCATCCGGCAGAGTCATTACAACTGTAATCACAGTGCCTGGGGCGTAGGAGCGAATCTTCACGATGGCAGCATCACGATTAGCAATCTTGACGCCATCAATAGTTTTAATTATCGAACCGACGACGATGCCAGCTTTTTCAGCACCTTCACCCGGAGTTAGCTGCAGAATCTTTGCTTGGGTATCTGCGGTTACATCATCGAATACCACGCCCATTACCGGGCGAGTTGATTTACCAGTTGCGATGATTTCATCAATAACGCGCTTTGCCTCATTGATCGGAATTGAGAATCCCAATCCGATGCTGCCGCTGACTCCACCTGAAGTGAGAGTGGCAATTGCAGAGTTAACGCCGATGATTCGACCTTGCGCATCAACTAGTGCACCACCAGAGTTACCTGGATTAATTGCCGCATCAGTCTGAATCGCATTTACATAAGATGTGGAATCAGTTGTTCCAGCTGTAACTGGGCGATTAAGGGCAGAGATAATTCCTTGGGTAACAGTATTTGCAAGCCCTAGCGGTGAACCAATTGCCAATACTTCTTCACCGACGCTGATCTTAGAGGAATCACCGAGCGTAATCGGAGGCAAATTACCTTTTCGAACTTGTAGAACAGCGATGTCATACATGCGATCGCGTCCAACTATCGTTGCAGATATCTCACTACCGTCAGCAAACTCAACATTAATTGTTCCACTAGTTGCAGCAGCCTCGACCACGTGATTATTGGTAATGATGTAACTCAAAGATGACGTTGATTTATAGATCGAACCCGATCCAGTTCCGCCGCCATTTGGAGTCTTTACGGAGATTGATACCACTGATGGAGTCACTAGCGCTGAAATAGATTTTGCATCTAGCGAAGTGCCACCAATCGAAATTGCCGTTTTGTTTGACGGGCATGCGCCATTCTTGGCCAGAGCCAAGACTTGAGTTCGGTTATCTGCACATACGAGAACGCTGCCGGAGTTGCTGGTAATTGATGCTGTAGCAACCGTCCCAGCCAAAAGTGCACCACCAAAAAAAGCGATAGTTACCTTTAGGGGTGTAGGTGAGATCTTCATCTTCTGATCATCTCCTTTAATGCTTAACGTTTCCTGTGATTAAGATTTAAAGAATATTAGACTTCAACGATCCAGGCACCTTCGACGGCAACCTTGATCTTAGGAAGCGGCTTATTTGTAGGGCCCGTCACAACTGTTCCATCTTTGCCTGGATCAAATACCGCACCGTGGCAGGCGCATTGCAGATTTTTGGATGCCGAGTTGTATTGCACGGTACAACCTTCGTGAGTACATACCGCTGAATATGCATAAACCCCTGTTTTACTCTTAAATAAAACCGCTGGTGATCCTGATTTAGATGTGAAGTTATGAGTTTTTCCAACCGCTAGCGATGCATCTTCAATTATTTGGACTGGGCCAGCACTCACGGCTGCAGCCGCTGACTTAGGAAATAAGCGCCCTAGTCCAACAGCGCCAACTGTTAACGCAGCAATAGATGAGATGCGAATAAAACCACGGCGATCTAGCGAGAAAGCGCTCTTGCGGCGTGAACCATAGAGAAATAAGAAATAGGAGAGCCAAAAAACTGTATAGACCGAATTACTGGCTAAGAAATATGGCTGAATGTTCCAAGTGCTAGATAGCCAGAGAAATAGGGAGGTTAAAAATCCACCGAAGGCGGCCCAAGTTGGTGCGACCCAAAGAAGTGTTGCAAAGCCGATCGCAAATTCGGCAAACATCACTAAAATTCCAACTTGGATTGCGTGATCTAAAACTTTATTGAGTATGAAATCGATTGGTGAATTTTGAGCATACGCAGCAAGTTGCGTGCCAATAAAACTTGGCGCACCAGACGTTAAAAATCCGGGATCGCTTGCCTTATCCCAACCGGCGTATATCCAGGTTGCTCCAAGCCAGAGCCGCATAATGCGTAGTGGCCAGAGTTGATTTCTCCAGGAAGCTTTTACATTCATAAACTCAATTTAGACCCTAGGGGTCAAAATCTCTTGCTGGCTGCCCCAC
>CAZLTK010000039.1:0-8183 GCA_964562535.1 uncultured Candidatus Planktophila sp. | reverse complement strand
AAAACTAGAACTGCGCGTTGTGCCGCACTCAGCGACTTTAGGGCTGCTTGGACAAGTAAGCGCTGAGTTACATCATCTGTTTGATCTACTAAGTCGCGAATATTTTCAGCCAGATCCCAAGAAGTTTCTTTCTCTTGCTGACGGCGCAACCATTTGCGGCGCATATCCGCATGCTTGCTGACCATCACGCGCATTAAATATGCTTCAGGATTTTCGTGGCTGCGGATCTTGCTCCAGCGCTTATAAACATCTGCTAACGCTTCTTGCAGAACATCTTCGGCGTTCTGGGTATCGAAACAAATAACTTTTGCAGCACGCAGAAACGCCTTCTGGTTTTCGCGTAACCAGAGGGTGAACTCAACTTGGTTCTGTTGGCTCATGCGCACTCCATGAGAGGAAGGTTACCTGCTTGCTGCACCAAAGAGCGAGGTCGCCAGCAATACTGATAGACCAATAAATACTCCGCTTGCGCCAGCCGATGCGGCAAGTGCGCCTGCGGCGGCCGGAACTAAAAATTGTCCAAAGCGATTGCCCATTAAGCGCGCGGAGACGGCTAGCGCTCTTTCATTAGCGACAGTCTTTTGTGAAACAAGGGACATTGTTAACGGCTGGCCAATTCCAAGTGAAAATCCTGCGATAAAGACAATGGCGCCAAGAGTTAGCGGTGTTTTTGCAAAAGCCATACCTGCACACGCAATAACAGAGACTGTTGTGCTGACCATCAACAATTGATAAGTCGAGAAACGTGCACTTAGCCTGCCTAAGAAGAAACGAGAGATCATCGTTGTGCCAGCGCGAATCGCCAGAATGATTCCAATTGCATATGGAGAGAAGTTATTTTCAGTACCAAAGAGTGGCAAGAAAACAACAAGAACATCGGCAACAGATGAGATTGCTAGCGAGACATAGATCGCTGCGAGGATTCCAGGCTTCTTAAGTAACGCAATTGCTGCGACGTATGTGCCTTCATCGGATTTAGCTTCAACACTTGGCTTCGCTTTGCGCCAGTTGATAACTGGAATTAGTGCAACTACACATAGAGCAAAGCCTAAAAGAAATGCGTTCGATGTTGATTTAGGAAGCGTGCCATCAGATCCAGCAACTAGTGCAGCCACTAGCGGTCCAACTAGGTGACCAAGGGATGCGCTAAAGGTGTAGTAACCAAAATACTTATCGTAATTTTCACGAGGTGCACGAAGCGCAACCATCGATTGACCACCGACCATGCAAGCTAAGTGTGAAACTCCAGCAAAGGCGGTTGCAATAGCCAGCGTTAATACCGAGTTAGCAAAGATTAGAGCTACAGCAGTTAGCGCCATAGAAATAGTTCCGGCGATTATGAACTTACCTTCACCTATCTTTCCGACTAGTCGGCCAAATTGCAGCGCTAACAGAACCGGAAAGAGAGCGTAGAGCGCAGCAACTACACCGATTTCATAAGTACTGGCATCTAATTCAATTGCCCGATAGGTAATCATCGGACGAAGAACGTAGATCGTGGCTTGTGTAAGGGTAGAACTCAATAAGAGCGGTCGCGCCCAAGGCAAGAGTTTTTCAGTTGCCATTTACTTCTTTAGAGCAAGCGTCTTCTTAAAGTTCCATACCAATGGTCCGATAATCACGGCGAGAAGAATTACATAAAGAACTTTAGACATTGATGTTGCATAAAGCGCGCTGAATTCTCCACCACTTATTTGAAGTGCGCGACGCATCTGAAGCTCAGCCATTGGTCCAAGGATTAGCCCGATGATCAGAGGTGTGATCGGAACTCCGAAACGACGGAATGCAAAACCAATAACACCTACGGCTAGAGCGATCCAGAGATCAAAGATGGCGTTGTTGGCAACATATGCACCCATCAAAGCGAAAGCGGTAATTCCAGAGAAGAGATAGGGGCGCGGAATGTTAAGTAGTTTTGCCCAAACACGCACGAGCGGCAAGTTGAGCAACAAGAGCAAGGTGTTACCGATAAAGAGCGATGCGATTAAGGTCCAAACGATTTCAGGGTTGGTTGAAAATAACATCGGACCAGGTTGAATGTTGTAGGTTTGAAGTGCAACAAGAATTACTGCGGCAGTCGCTGATGTTGGAAGCCCGAGTGCAAGAAGTGGAACTAAAGCGCCGGCAGCGTTGGCATTATTTGCAGCTTCTGGTCCAGCAACTCCTTCAATTGCACCCTTACCAAACTCATCTTTATTCTTCGATAAAGATTTTTCTGCGGCGTAACTTAAAAATGTTGGAACTTCAGATCCGCCAGCAGGTATAACGCCTAATGGAAAACCAATCGCAGTTCCGCGAAGCCATGGACGCCAAGAGCGCTTCAAATCTTGGCGAGTCATAATCGCCTTACCCTTCATGGGAATGATCGACCAACCAGTTGCCTTGGCGCGACCTGCGATATACAAAGCCTCACCAAGTGCAAAGAGTGAAACAATTACCGTAACGGTTTCGATTCCATCGATAGCATGGAGATTTCCAAAGGTTAAGCGAACTGCGCCGGATTGAAGATCTGAACCAACTAGGCCAATAACAAGGCCGACGCCAAGGGAGGCCATTCCGCGCAACATTGAGTTGCCTAAGAGCGTTCCGACCGTGGTGAAAGCGATCAACATCAACGCAAAATAATCTGCCGCCGTTACTTTAAATGCCCATTCAGCCAGAGATGGAGCGGTAAATGCCAAGATCGCAGTTGCGATTGTGCCTGCGACGAATGAACCAATAGCTGCAGTTGCAAGTGCAGAGCCAGCGCGCCCGCGCTTTGCCATTTGGTGGCCTTCAAGTGCCGTTATTACCGAGCCTGATTCACCTGGAGTATTTAACAAAATTGAGGTTGTTGATCCGCCGTACATTGCACCGTAATAAATTGCGGCAAACATAATCAACGCTGATGCTGGGCTGACTGAATAAGTAATTGGTAGCAAAAGTGCGATGGCAAGTGCTGGTCCGATTCCAGGAAGAACTCCAACAAGAGTTCCAAGAATTGTTCCGAGTAGACCGAAAAGCAGATTGTTTAAGGTAAGGGCGGAGGCAAAACCCTCCATAAGTGAGTTAAAACTACTCATTCAAAGATCCCCAGGATTCCTGCTGGTAGGCCAACATTTAGCCCTTTCGCGAATGCAAAGTAAACGATGAATGAAAAGATGATCGAGATAACTAAATTCTTAAGTAAGTTCTTTGCACCGTATGCAAAGGCGACGCCGAAAAAGGCAACTGATGTTGCGATGATAAATCCAGCGCGCTCGATTAAAAGTGGGTAGGTCAGCATTGAGCCAGCGACCATGGCTAAAGATTTAAAATCTGTCTTTTCAACTACTTCACCGAACTCGGTTCCTTCAGGTACGCCGATATTTCCGCGGAAAATTTGTACAAATAAACCAAGTGCAATGAATATGACAAAAACGCTAACGAGGTAAGGAAAAATTTGTGGACCAACGGTTCCAGATCCCGGTGGAACTAACATCTTGGAAGTGTCGTAGAGAACGACCAAACCAAGAATTAGGAGAGAGCCCGCAAAGGCGAGCTCTCCCCCAATCTTCTTAGATTTCAAGAGGACTTATGCCAAACCAAGTGAAACTAGTGTGGTTGTGATGTCCTTCTTTTGTGAGGCAAGGAATGCTTCAAAATCCTTGCCGTAGTCAGACTGGTTCTGCCAATCCTTAGCAACCAAAGTTGCCTTCCAGGCATCTCCTGCGCGAGTTACGTCAACTACTTTGAGCCAGTTAACTCGCTCTGCTTCAGTAAGTGTTGCTGGAGCAAGAATTCCACGCCAGTTACCGAATACGAAGTTGATTCCTTGAGCAGTCAAAGTCTGACCCTTAATTGACTTCAAACGCTTTGGTGATGAAAGTGCGAGAACGCGAAGCTTTCCGGCCTTAACGAATGAAGCGAATTCAGATGTTCCTGAAACGCCTGCAACTGTCTGTCCGCTGAGTACTGAAGATGTTACTTCTCCACCGCCAGCATATGGAACGTAGTTCATGGCTGTGGCTTTTCCGCCAGCCTTTTCAACTAGAAGACCCATGAATACATGGTCAACAGTTCCCTTAGATCCACCTGCGATAGCAAGCTTAGGATTTGCAACGATATCTTCTAGTAGTTGATTAATTGTCTTGTACTTAGATGATGTAGGAACAACGATCGCTTCATATTCGCGCATCAGTCCTGAGATCGCCTTTGAATCAGCTTGGTTTAGCTTTGACTTAGTTGAAGCTACGCCTGCAACCATCGCGAAACCAGTAATAAATGCAACATCCTTTGACTTTTGATCCTGGAAGTATCCAAGGCCAACTGTTCCGGATCCACCAGACTTGTATGAAACTGTGTAATCGCTAAGCATGCCTTCTGCCTTCATAGCATCAGCGAATGCGATTGCAGTGGTGCCGTAACCGCCACCAACGCCAGATGAAGCAACCCACTCAAGCTTTGTAAGCGGAGTTACATCTTTGTACCACCATTTCAACTTTCCCTTAAGAGTTCCAGTTGTAACGACTAAACATGTTAGGTCAGAGCCTTCGACTCCGCGACCCTTTGCTACGCGATCTGCTTTAACGCAGTCATCGCCAGCAACCGCAATATTTGCTGCCTTCGGTGCTGCAGTTGCTGTTGGAGCAACAGTTGCGACCATAGAAAGCGCCAATGATGCAACTAGTGCACCGGCAAATTTCTTCTTTAACATCAAGACTCTCCTTTAAGAGTATGCCCACGAGGGATGGGGTTTGAGAAAGGTTAGGCGTTACTGGCTAGCCAGGTAAAGGGATTTAGGTAACGTTTTAATACTAATTTGTGAGGTCAGACACTACTTAAAGGCTCGATGAGCGTCAGGAGAGAAGGTCAGAAACTGCAACGCCGAGAGAGGCAAGTTTTGCCCGTCCACCATCGGCGGCAGTTAAAACATAAGGCTTTCCATCTGGCAGAAGTGCATATGAATGTTCGAAATGCGCACCCCGAGATTTATCTTGTGAGATAACTGTCCAGTCATCACCTAAAACTTTTGTCTTATGGGTTCCGCGAGTAATCATCGGCTCAATTGCAAGTGCCATTCCGATAATTAACTCGGGACCGTTGCCGCCCTTACCAAAGTTTAAAACATGTGGCTCTTGATGCATTTCGGTACCGATGCCGTGACCGCCGTACTCTTGCAAGATTCCGTACTTACCTTGTGAATCAATGTAACTTTCAATCGCTGCACTGATATCAGTCAGGCGTGCACCTAGTTTACCTGCAGCAATTCCGCGCCACATTGACTCTTCACATACATCCATAAGTTTTTGATCTTGTGCATCAACAGTGCCTACGCCGATTGAGAATGCCGCATCACCATGCCAACCATCGATAATTGCACCGCAATCGATTGAGACTAGGTCTCCATCATTGATTATGCGATCTCCAGGTATTCCATGGACAATTTCTTCATTTATCGAAACACAGATTGATGCGGGAAAGCCGTGATAGTTGAGAAAATTTGGTGTGGCACCATTTCTTTTAATACAAGCGGCAGCAACTGCATCTAGCGCACTAGTTGTCATCCCTGGCTTAATCGCAGCGCGTATCGCTTGGTGGATTTCGGCGACGACTAAACCGGCGCGACGCATTACCTTTAATTGATCAAGGGTCTTTATCTGAATCGCCATGAATGTACTTTATATAAAATCTTTTATCAGGATAGGCGACCGAGTGCGGTAATTGCATGCTCGGTTATTTCAGCAACGGTTCCGACTGCTGGGATAGTGATCAATAAACCTTCAGAACGGTAGAAAGAGATGATTGGCGCCGTCTGCTCTTCATAAACCTCAAGACGTCGTGCGATAACTTCTTCTTTATCGTCTTCGCGCTGGTAAAGATCGGTGCCGTTGCAAGAAGAACAGTTGGTTGCTCCTGCTTCATTAGATGCTCCGCATCCACGACAGGTGCGACGAGAAGATAAACGTTTGATGATTTCAGCTGATGCGATTGCAAGTTCTAGCGCTGCTTGCAGCGGGGTCTTGGCTTCTGCAAGAAATGCGCGAAGTACTTCAGCTTGCGCAACATTGCGTGGATAGCCATCTAGAAGAAAACCATTGGCAACATCGTCATGGGTTAGACGATCTTTGACCATATCGTTGGTGACTGAATCAGGAACAAGTTCGCCGCGATCCATAAATGCTTTCGCTTGGTTTCCGAGTTCTGTTCCGGCTTTCAAATTAGCGCGGAAGATATCGCCAGTTGAAATATGCGGAATTGAATAGTGCGCAGATAGGAATTGAGCTTGTGTTCCTTTACCAGCACCTGGTGGTCCAACCAGGATTAAACGCATTAGCGCAAGAACCCCTCATATGAACGCTGTTGCAACTGGCTCTCGATCTGCTTTGCAGTATCAAGACCAACGCCAACAACGATCAGGATCGCAGTTCCGCCGAATGGGAAGTTTTGCGTTGCACCGAAGATGATCAAAGCACCGATTGGAATAATCGCAACGAGTGCAAGATAGAGCGAACCTGGCGCTGTAATACGTGAGAGAACGTATTGCAGGTATTCAGAAGTTGGACGACCGGCACGGATACCTGGAATAAATCCGCCGTACTTCTTCATATTGTCTGCAACTTCATCTGGATTAAAGGTAATCGCTACATAGAAGTAGGTGAAGAAGATAATCAACGCTGAGTAAGCCAGGATGTAGATCGGGTGATCTCCCTTAACCAAGTTACGTGATATCCAAACCGCCCAACCTGCTTGGCTATTTGTGAAGTTAACGATCAAAGATGGGATGTAGAGAAGTGATGACGCGAAGATAACTGGGATAACGCCAGCCTGGTTTACCTTGATTGGAATATAGGTGCTTGTTCCGCCGTAAGCCTGACGTCCAACCATGCGCTTTGCGTACTGCACAGGGATTCGGCGTTGCGCTTGCTCAACGAATACAACCGCTGCAACAACTGCAATACCAACCGCTAGAACTACGAGGAATGCGAAGAGGCCCTTTTGAACGCGGATGCTCCAGAGTTGTCCAGGGAAGCTTGCTGCGATAGATGTGAAGATCAAGATAGACATACCGTTACCGATTCCGCGATCAGTGATTAGCTCACCGAGCCACATGATTACAGAAGTTCCGGCTGTCATAACGATGATCATCGTTGCGATGCGCTGCCATGAAGTATCAGGGATGATCGCTTCGTTACAGCCCGAGATCAAACGTCCTGGTGTACGAGCAACTGCAACCAAACCTGTTGATTGAAGTACTGCTAAACCGATTGTTAGATAACGGGTGTATTGAGTTAACTTCGCAGTTCCAGATTGTCCCTCTTTCTTAAGAGTTTCAAAACGTGGAATTACAACTGTAAGAAGTTGAATAATGATCGAGCTGGTGATGTAAGGCATGATGCCGAGCGCAAAGACAGAGAGCTGAATTAGCGCTCCACCAGAGAACAAGTTGATCAGACCGAATAAGCCACCTGTCTGAACTTGGTTAAGACATGTCTGAACTGCTGTGTATGAAACGCCAGGAGTTGGGACGACTGAACCGAAGCGGAACAGGGCCATGATTGAAAGAGTGAAGAAGATCTTCTTGCGCAGATCTGGTGTCTTAAAAGCCATTCCAAATGCTGAAAGCATCAATCTTCTCCCTCTATCAAATCAAACTAGCTAAGTATTTTTCTAAGAAACCTTAGAGAACCTTGGTTGAACCACCAGCGGCAGCAATCTTTTCAACTGCTGATGCTGAGAATGCATGTGCTGTTACGGATACCTTGACGGCGATATCGCCATTGCCAAGAACCTTTACAGGCAAGCTATCGCGTACTGCGCCCTTTGCAATTAGATCTGCAACTGTTACATCTCCACCCTTAGGGAAGAGATCGTTAATTGTTGCAACGTTAACTGCTTGGTACTCAATACGTGCTGGGTTCTTAAAGCCGCGAAGCTTAGGCAAACGCATAACCAACGGAAGCTGGCCACCCTCAAAACCTGGGCGAACAGTGTTACGTGCATGTGTTCCCTTGCCACCGCGACCGGCGGTCTTACCCTTTGATGCTTCACCGCGACCCTTACGAGTCTTAGCTTTCTTTGCACCAGGGGCTGGACGAAGGTGATGAAGTTTTAGCGTCATCTTTATTCGACCTCCTCAACCTTGATCAAGTGGCGTGCTGCGTACACCATGCCACGAATTTCTGGACGATCTTCTTTGACGACAACATCGTTGATGCGCTTTA
>CAZLTK010000038.1:2893-8195 GCA_964562535.1 uncultured Candidatus Planktophila sp. | reverse complement strand
TAAGAGAAAAGAACTATAGAAAAAGCTATGCAATCACAACGCCGACTCGAGATTTTGCGCGCCATTGTTGATGAGTACGTAGCTACCCAAGAACCCGTGGGTTCAAAGGCGATCGCCGATAAAACTTCTCTGGGGCTCTCGCCCGCAACAATCCGCAATGAGATGGCAGTACTGGAAGATGAAGGGTTAATCACCCATCCACATACATCGGCCGGACGTATTCCAACTGATCTTGGTTACCGAGTCTTCGTAGATAAGTTGGCAACGGTGAAGCCGATGTCCGCTGCCGAACGTCGCGCCATCGAAACCTTTTTGGATGAGGCAAATAACTTGGATCAGTTGATGAAGAGATCTGCAAAGTTGTTGGCAGATCTAACCAAGCAGGTTGCAGTTATTACCTATCCCATAACTGGTGAAGGCTTGGGCAGCGAGAAGATGACTATCTCTGGAACCGCAAACTTGGCGCGTTCTGGTGAAGATTTAGGAACATCGTTATCACCAATTCTGGAAGCACTTGAAGAGCAAGTTGTTCTGCTTCGCCTACTTGGCGATGCCAATGACACTATCAAGGTGCGCATCGGCGGCGAACAAAGTGAGAGCAATTTGCGTCAAACATCTCTTGTTACAGTTGGTTACGGCGCAGCAGAATCTCCAGTTGGAGCACTCGGAATTCTCGGTCCAACTCGTATGGATTACGCAGGTTCGATGGCGGCGGTCTCTGCAGTTGCTCGGTATGTTGGGCGCTACATTGCGGAGGGTAATTAACCAGTGTCTGATCATTACCAAACACTCGGCGTCGATCGCGGCGCTAGCGCCGATGAAATCAAGAAGGCCTATCGCAAAATTGCGCGAGAGCTACATCCTGATGTAAACCCAGATCCTGCAGTACAAGATAAATTCAAAGAAGTAACTGCAGCATATGAAGTTTTAAGTGATCCGCAGAAGCGTCAGTCATATGACATGGGTGGTTCTGGTTTCGGTGGTGGATTTGGCGGCGGCTTCGGCGGCGGCGGATTTAGCGACATCATGGATGCCTTCTTCGGTGGTGGCGGAAATCGCGGACCACGTCCACGTATGCGCCAAGGACAAGATGCCTTAATCCGCGTTGAAGTAGATTTACATGAAGCCTGCTTCGGAACCGAACGTGATATTTCAGTTGAAAGCGCAGTCGCATGTACCAAGTGCAACGGACAAGGTTCTGCTGATGCTTCAGCACCTGCGATGTGTCAGGTCTGTAAAGGACGAGGAGAAACCCAACAAGTTCAACGTTCTTTCTTAGGACAAGTTATGACTTCGCGTCCATGTTCTGCATGTCAGGGCTTTGGCAGCGTTATTCAAAATCCATGTCGCGAATGTGCTGGCGATGGCCGCGTACGCGCTCGTCAAAATATAAACGTCAAGATTCCAGCAGGTGTTGAAACCGGAAACCGTATTCAACTTGCCGGCCGCGGTGAAGTCGGCGCCGGTGGCGGACCAGCGGGAGATCTCTACGTTGAAATCGTTGAGGCAGAACACCCATTCTTAATTCGCGATGGACATAACCTGCACGTTGCTATCGAAGTCTCATTTGCATCAGCTGCTCTTGGTACCAAAGTTAAAGTTGAATGTTTAGATGGCGAGATCGAAGTAGAAGTGCGCGCCGGAACACAGAGCGGGGCAACTATCCCAGTGCGCGGCAAAGGTATGACCCGTCTGCGCGCTGCAACTCGTGGAGATTTAATTGTTCACGTTGAGGTACAAACTCCACATAAGTTAAATCGCGAACAAGAAGAACTACTCCGTAAATTTGCAGCAGCCCGTGGTGAAAAGCCAGGCGATGTAAAGATCAAGGGACTTGAGCAAGGATTCTTTAGCAAATTTAGAGATGCCTTCGGTCGCTAATGCTTAGCCTCTTCTTTGTCGCCGATCTTCCAACAACAGTGGGAAGTACTTACCAATTCGGGGGAGATGAAGCAGCACACGCAATTCGCGTCTTGCGCACCCAAGTTGGAGATTCACTTGCCTTATCTAGCGGACAAGGTGGCTGGTCAGTTGTAAAGGTATTAACTGTTGGCAAAAAAGATATGACGGTGCAGGTCCTATCAACTGGTTATGAAGATAAGTTGCCGGTTGAACTACATGTCGCACAAGCGCTTACCAAGGGCGATCGCATAAAAGAATCGATCGAGTTAAATACTGCAGGCGGCGCAGATGTGATTCTGCTTTGGGCTGCGGCGCGTTCGATCGGTAAAGGATCTCCAGATCTAATGCAGAAATTAGCGACCACTGCGCGCGAGGCCAGTAAACAAACGCGCCGAAATCGAATTCCCTTTGTGATGGGCGTATTAGATGCCGCAAAGATCGCTGCGGAGATTCCAAATTATGATCTAGTAATTGTCTTGCACGAAGGCGCACAACGTAAATTCACTGAAGTTATTAAACCGGGTTCTCAAAAAGTTCTAGTTATCGTCGGCCCAGAAGGTGGGCTAACCGATGAAGAAGTCGCGCTCTTTAGCAAAGCTGGTGCGCAGGTTGCGCTACTAGGGCGCCCAATATTTCGTTCGGCTCATGCTGGAATGGCTGCGTTATCAGGCTTAAACGCTGCCTTGAGAATCTGGTAGTGGATTGGTGAAGGTATAGTCGCACTTATGGCACTCGATCCAAATTGCATCTTCTGCAAAATTATTGAAGGAGAGATTCCTGCTGAGATTGTTTATCGCAGCGAGAACGTTGTCGCATTTAACGATTTAAATCCGCAGGCACCAACTCATGTGCTGTTAATTCCCACTATCCATACCGAAAATGCAGCAGGGCTTGCCAAAATTTCACCAACGATAACCGCTGACCTTTTCACCGCTGCCGCCCACATCGCTACCGAGCGCGAGCTAGATGGCTACCGCACCGTCTTTAACACCGGCGCAGATGCTGGACAGACCGTATTTCACGCTCATTTACATTTGCTGGGCGGGCGTGGGCTCGCTTGGCCACCCGGTTAAAAGTAGTATCAGCGATATATGGAACGCACTTTAATAACCGTCCCACCAGCGATTCCGATGGTTTCACTCATCGGAGCAAACGATGCCAATCTACGTGCGATCGAAGCGGCTTTCCCAAGCGTTAACATCACAGTTCGCAGCAACGAGATCACTCTGCGCGGACCACACATTGATTGTCTAGCAATTGAAAAGTTATTTGCCGAGATGTCCTTGGTTATCCGCTCTGGTCAATCTTTAACAGTTGATGCAGTTGCACGCAGTATTGCAATGCTCGGCCAAGAACCTGCTGAAAGCCCGGCTGAAGTCTTATCGCTAAATATCGTCTCTAACCGCGGTCGCACCATCAGACCAAAGACCGCAAATCAGAAACACTATGTTGATGCGATCGAAGATAACACCATCACCTTTGGAATTGGCCCTGCTGGTACCGGTAAGACTTATTTAGCAATGGCTAAGGCAGTTGCAGCGTTGCAAGCCAAAAAAGTAAATCGCATTGTGCTTACGCGCCCCGCAGTCGAAGCCGGTGAAAGTTTAGGTTTTCTACCTGGAACGCTGAGCGAGAAAATCGATCCATACCTCCGCCCACTCTTTGATGCGCTGCATGACATGATCGATGTTGATTCGATTCCACGCTTGATTCAGACCGGTGTCATCGAAGTTGCACCGCTTGCTTACATGCGCGGCCGTACCTTAAATGATTCATTTATTATCTTGGATGAAGCACAGAACACCACTCCTGAGCAGATGAAGATGTTCTTAACTCGCTTAGGTTTTGGATCCAAGATGGTGGTTACCGGCGATGTCACACAAATCGATCTTCCAAATGGAGCAAAGTCAGGGCTTCGCGTAATCACCGATATCTTGCAAGATATTGATGACATCGCATTTATGGAGCTAACTGCAGAAGATGTGGTTCGCCACCGCTTGATCGGGGATATCGTCAAGGCTTACGAGAAATTTGATGCGGCAAAGGCTGCACCTCGTAATATCCGAAACTCCTAATTTAAATTCACTTATGACTATAGAAATCACCAATAAATCTGGCGAACTCGTGCCCACAGATCAAGTGCGTGCGCTTTTAACAAAGAGCCTTGTGCAGTTAAAGCTAAACCCCGAATGTGAAGTTAACTTAGTTTTTGTAGATGAAAATGAGATGACTGAACTCCACATTAAATGGATGGATGAACCAGGCCCTACCGATGTTCTCTCATTTCCTATGGATATGCCGGCATCAGAAGGCGATGCGGTCACGCTCGGAGATATTGTGATCGCACCAACTGTGGCAGCGCGACAGGCAGCAACTGCCGGACATTCTGCTGATCACGAGATCTATATCTTGGCCGCGCACGGCTTGCTACATATCTTGGGATATGACCATGCCAATAAGGAAGATGAAAAAGTCATGTTCGCCCTACAAGAAGATCTAGTTAAGAATTGGCAGGCAAGTGCATGAATGTTGTAAATATCAGCGCCATTGTTGCTCTAATTGCATTTGCCGGTTTTTTGGCCGCATCTGAATCAGCGCTGACCTCTATTTCACGCATCTTAATTGAAGAACTTGAAAGCAAGCGCGGGGGACACCTTCTAAAGAAGTACTCACAACATCCTTCACGCTATTTAAATGTTTTGCTCCTTGTCCGAAAGATCTGCGAATTTACGGCGGCCGCTCTCTTAGCAGTTGCACTTCTGCGCGAATATTCATCTGCGCAAGCGATGATCGCAACCGTTGTCATAATGGTTGTGCTCTCATACGTGGTGGTAGGCGTAGGTCCGCGCACCTTGGGTCGCCAGCAACCACATAAGTGGGCACGCGCCGGAATATCTGTCGCTTACTTCTTAGCTTTTATCTTGGGTCCTGTTACAAACTTGCTCATTGCAATCGGTAACGCACTTACTCCAGGTAAAGGCTTCCGCGGTGGTCCATTTACCAATGAAGCAGAACTCCGCGATCTAGTAGATCAAGCGCACGAGCGCGGTTTAGTGGAATCAGATGAGCACGAGATGATCCACTCGGTATTTGAACTCGGCGATACCTTGGTACGCGAACTCATGGTTCACCGCACAGATATGGTCTGGATCGAAGGCGATAAGACTCTTCGCCAAGCGCTCTCGCTGGCACTTCGCAGCGGTTATTCGCGCGTTCCTGTCGTCGGTGAAAACCTCGACAAGATTATCGGTATCGCTTACGTTAAAGATTTGGCAAAGCGCGCACTCGACCACCATGAAGCAGAGACAACTGAAAAAGTTGAGCAGCATATGCGCCCTGCTGTATTTGTTCCGGAGATCAAGATCGCGGCCGAACTGCTCAAAGAGATGCAGCGCGATCA
>CAZLTK010000038.1:0-2793 GCA_964562535.1 uncultured Candidatus Planktophila sp. | reverse complement strand
ATTTCTATGCTGGGTTGGTCGATTACATCAGAGCGTCCAGTTGGTCGTCGTCGTAAAATAAGTTCGGTAATTATTGAACGCATTAAAGATGGCGAGGTTGATGAACATGAGTAATCCCGATTCAGCTAACCTCTTTGAAAACCCAGAGGATCAAAAGCTAGCAACCCTTGCCACATCAACTTTGGCACGAACTGGTGCAAAGCAAGCCGCTGCTCTGCGCGATTCAACAGGTCGCACCTATGTTGCAATCAATGTGGCATCACCTGAGTTAAACCTTGATGCAGTTGAAGCGGTATTTGTTGTCGCTCTAGCATCACAGATTTCTGGAATTGAAGGCGTTGTTTATGCAGGTTTGCCCGATGCCAAAGTTGCGGTAATTAAGGAACACTCAGCGCAAGCAACGCTCTTTCATATCGATGCAAGTGGAAGTGTGACAAGGGCGTAAGATAGCCCAATGCGTATTGTTCGCTTCTCACCAGGTCCTGAATCAGGTTTAGGTACCGACCCGCTCTTTGGCATCCTCGAAGATGATAATCAGATCAGCGTTATCTCAGGCGATCCGATCTATCACGGGGTCACCAAGACTGCGGCCAAAGTTGAGCTAACTAAAGTGCGCCTGCTTGCCCCAGTTATTCCGCGCAGCAAGATCGTTGCAGTTGGAAAGAACTATGCAGATCATGCAAAAGAGATGGGATCAGAAGTTCCGAAAGAACCAATTATCTTCTTGAAACCAAATACTTCCGTAATCGGCCCCGACGACACAATTGTCTGGCCAGCTATGGCGCCAACAATTGATTATGAAGCAGAGCTAGCGGTAGTTATCGGTCGCGTCTGCAAAGATGTTCCAAAAGAGCGTGTGCACGAAGTTATTTATGGTTACACCTTGGCTAACGACATCACTTGCCGCGAGCTACAGAAGAGCGATGGCCAATGGGCGCGTGCAAAAGGCTTTGATACCTTCTGCCCAATCGGTCCTTGGATCGAAACAGATTTTGTTCCGGGCACGCAAAGAATTTTCTCTAAGGTAAATGGCGAGATCCGCCAGGATGCAACCCTTGATCAAATGATCTTTAGCGTTAGCGATATTGTGGTCTTTGTTTCACAGATTATGACCCTTTTGCCGGGCGATGTAATCATCACCGGAACACCAGCAGGAATTGGACCACTCATCGAACGTGGCAACGTCGTTGTCGGAATCGATGGACTTGGCCAACTAACAAATAAGGTGAGTGCAAAACCGTGAGTACCAATACAACTGCTAAAAAGGTAAAAGTACGTTTTGCACCTTCACCAACTGGCGACCTACACGTTGGAAATATCCGCACCGCCCTCTTTGATTGGGCTTACGCACGCCACACTGGCGGCACATTCTTATTCCGTATCGAGGATACCGATACAACGCGCGTTACCGATGAATATATCCAAGCGGCAATCGATACCTTGAAATGGCTCGGCTTGAATTGGGACGAGGGCCCAGAAGTCGGCGGCGAAAATGGCCCTTACCTACAATCACAGCGTCTAGATATCTACGCACATTGGGCGCAGAAGTTTTTAGATCAAAAAGATGCTTACCACTGCTACTGCTCACCAGAAGAGTTAGAGGCGGTACGCGAAGCACAACGCGCTGCCAATGTGGCACCTGGTTACAACGGCCACTGCCGCGAGTTAACTGCTGATCAAATAGCAGCCTATAAAGCACAGGGACGTGAAGCAGTTGTCCGTATGCGCATGCCTGATGGTTCAACCTCATTTACCGACGAGATCCGTGGCGAAGTTACCTTTGATCACAAATTCGTACCTGACTTTGTTCTAGTTCGTGCCGATGGTTCACCGCTCTATACCTTGGCAGTTGCTGTCGATGATATTTTGATGAAAGTCACCCACGTACTGCGCGGTGAAGATCTTCTCTCTTCAACGCCACGACAGATCCGCGTTTATCAGGCGATGGGAGTTGCGCCAGAGGATTACCCGGTCTTTGCTCACTTGCCATTCGTTATGGGCCAGGATAATGCCAAGCTTTCTAAGCGCAACGGTGAAGTTTCAATTGCTTGGTATCGCGAACAAGGTTATTTGCCAGAAGCGATCTGTAATTACTTGGCGCTACTTGGATGGTCACCTGGAGATGATCGCGAAAATGTAACAATGGCTGAACTCTGCGAACTCTTTACCGTAGATAAGGTGCATTCTTCACCTGCGCGCTTTGATATGAAGAAGTTGGAAGCGATCAACGGCGACAAGATCCGTGCGTTAACCCTTGATGAATTCCTTAAGTGGTCACTTCCATTCTTAACTAAGGCAAATGTGATCACCGGAAGCGATGCTGAAATCGCACTGGTAAAGCAAGCGCTACCGCTTATTCAAGAGCGCATCGTTAAGTTAGATGAAGTTCCTGCAATGTTGCGCTTCCTCTTTGTAAAAGATTTTAAAGTTGATGAAGCATCGCTTTCAAAGGTTACCGATAGCGCATCAAAGGATGTGTTAAAGCGTTCCCTTGCTGAGCTAACACCGCTTACAACTTGGAACCACGAGAGCATCGAAGCTGCACTTCGTACATCTCTAATTGAAGAGCTGGGGCTTAAGCCACGTATTGCATTCGGTGCAGTGCGTATCGCAACAACCGGTAGCACCATTTCACCACCACTCTTTGAGTCGATGGAGTTGCTTGGAAAAGATGCTTCGTTGGCCCGAATTTCAGCGGCGATAGCGCTTTAATTTTTGGGGTATTCTTACCCCTGTTGTAATGGGGTATGGGGTAATTGGCAGCCCTGCTGATTCTGGTTCAGTAAGTCTAGG
>CAZLTK010000037.1:5266-8269 GCA_964562535.1 uncultured Candidatus Planktophila sp. | reverse complement strand
GAATCGATAATTCCGAACTGCTTATTTAGATCAGCGATAGTTGGGTTCTTATCCAAATCTGTAAGCAAAGCAGGCAGGCTATTTATAAGTTGTGTGCCTTGAGACACAACAGGTGGGATTACCACGGCAATAAAGAAGACCACAAAAGCTATTACTGATACAAAGATAACCGCTACGGCATTGGCACGCGATAGCCCGCGTTTTTGAATCGCTACGACTGCTGGATTTAGCCCAGTCGCAAGGAATAGAGCGACTATGATCAATACAAATATTTGACTGGTACTGGCAAGTGCGCGCATTAATACGATTGCAATTAACGCACCTAGGGTGGCTATAAATCCAAAGTAAAAGGGGTGAGTTCTATCAATTGGATTACCTAAAGCTCCAAAATCGGTCTTAACTGCTTTTGCCTTAACTTTTGACTTGGTTTTACGTTTGATGCGATCTGCTATTGCCATGCGTCCTATTCTAAAGCGATATCCTTCATACATGGCGTTACGCATTACGGGATTAGGCGAAGAAATCGCCGCCGTTACTGGCTTGCCTTGGCATATCAATTTGGAGGAGTGGCCGGAAGATCCCGCGCTGACCGAAAAGCGCGGTATTTCTCGACATATCGTTCGCTTGGTTCGATCTACCGATGATCCGGATGCAGAAGTCTATGCAGTAAAAGAGACGGTCTCTGAATTCGCAAACCGTGAATATAAAGCGTTGCGCGAACTGGCACACCTTGGAGCGCCAAGCGTTCAGCCGATCGCCGTTATTGAAGGGCGCACAGATGAAAGCGGAGAGGAACTTCCCTGCGCACTCGTAACGCGCTTCTTGCCATACTCACTTCCATATCGCGTATTGCTTAGCGGTAAAGATGTAACTGCCAATGACATCACGATGATGGCCAACGCCCTAGCACTGTTATTGGTACAACTTCACTTGCTAGGTTTCTGGTGGGGCGACTGCTCGCTCTCCAATACTTTATTCCGCCGCGATGCTGAAGCTTTCGCCGCTTACTTAGTTGATGCTGAAACAGGTGAATTTCAAAAGACTTTAAGTGACGGCCAACGCGAACATGATTTAGAGATTGCGCACTTTAACGTTGCCGCTGAACTTGAAGATTTAGCGCTATCGGGTGTTCTTTACCCAGGTATGGATCCAATCCGCGCAAGCGAGGCGGTGATCAAGCGTTATCACCGAATCTGGAAAGCGCTTAAAGAGCGCCAGGTTTTAGATCCAAAAGATCGCCTTGCCGTAGAACGTGCGATGCGTCAACTACATGATTTAGGTTTTGCGGTGGAAGAGGTTTCAGTGTCGCTAGATGGTGAATCACAGAAACTTTACTTCCAGCCAAAACTTGTTGCACCCGGGTATCACCGCAATCGTCTGCGCGAATTAACAGGGCTAGAAACTGAGGCGTTGCAAGCAAAGCGTTTGTTGGCTTCGCTTGATCGTTTCCGCGGTCGCGAAGAGAGCCCAAAACCACCCATGCAAGATTCCGCACGACGTTGGCTAAATGAAACTTATATGCCGATCGTTGTGATGATTCCTGATAATTTAAAGGGTCGAATCGAAGAAGCACAGTTCTTCCATGAAGTTTTAGAGCATCGTTGGTACTTAAGTGAACGCGAAGGCCACGATGTTGGACTAACCTTTGCGGCACAGTCATATATTGAAGATGTACTGCCATTTCGTCGTGATTCTGGGGTAGAAGCGGGGGCGCAAGCATGAGCCTTCCACCTAATTTTGGACGCGCAGTTGATCTAAGTTCGCTTGGGAAACCAAAGCCAGAGCCCGCAGGGCCAATGCCCGGTATTGAAATTACTCCTGAGAATTTAACTAATGAATTTCTCTCACTTTCAAAAGCAAAGCCCGTTGTTCTAATTTGTTGGTCACCTCGCTCACCTGAATCACAAGAGGTCGTGGCAATTCTTGGAAAGTTAGCGTTAGCAGATCAAGGTAGTTGGGTGCTGGGCCGCGTTGATGTCGATGCTCAACCACAAGTTGCACAAGCTTTGCAGACACGTGCGGTGCCCTTTGCAGTTGCAATCATTAATGAGCAAATGGTTCCACTCTTTGAGCAGCCCTATCCAGAAGAACAGATCCGCATGGTTATCGATAAAGTCTTGGCGTTAGCTACTGAGCAAGGCGTGGGTGGCGCACCTGCTGAAAAGATTGAACCTGAAGAGGAGGAAGCAATCGCGGCGCTAGATGCCGGCGATTATGCCAAGGCAGAAGCGGCGTACAAGAAACTCTTGGCGCGCAAACCAAACGATAACTTTGCAATTTTAGGCCTTGCGCAGACGCAGTTGATGGCGCGCACGGACGGTATTGATGGAGCCAATGTCATGAAAGAAGCCGCGGCTCATCCAGATAACATAGATATTCAATTGCAATGCGCAGATATTGAAATCGTTAGCGGCTATTTAGAGCCAGCCTTTGCGCGGTTACTGCGGTTAATTCCTCTCTTTGATGGCGCAGAGAAGAAGTTGGTTAAAGACCGCCTTATTGAACTATTCGCTCTAGTAGATCCAGCAGACCCGCGAGTTATAAAGGCGCGCGCTGCTTTAGCGAATGCGCTTTTCTAATGAACACTGTTAAACCAAGCACCGAATTTAAACTCTTACAAGCGCTCTTTGGCATATACGCCACGTTGATCATGTCGTGGATTCCCCGTTTTCCTGAAGTAAAAGCAAACCTTGGATTAAGTAATGGTCAATTTGGAACGTTGATTAGCACCGGATCGTTTGGCGCTGTAGCCAGCCTTTTCTTAACTGGCCATATGGTTCATAAATTCGGAGTAAAGCGTGTGATTTTGACCAATATCTGGATTATGGGGCTGGCATATTTCTTGATTGTTCGCACCGAATCTTCGGGAATTTTCTTAATCTGTAACGTTGCAATTGGTTGGGCAACATCGGCTTATCACATCTCGATAAATGCCCAATCATTTAACGCAATGGAGCGCGTTTACGGTTTAACTATTGCGCGCCTTCACGGCATGTGGGCGCT
>CAZLTK010000037.1:0-5166 GCA_964562535.1 uncultured Candidatus Planktophila sp. | reverse complement strand
TTAACTATTACAGTTCAGATTCCCGCCGAGCATAAAACTATTGCCTTTGTAACAACTTGCCTGGCATTTACTTTTGCGGGAATGGGCTCATCGCTGATGGCGCCATCCTTCTACACCGCTGGAAATCAACGATCTCCACTGCCGAGCGCGGTAGTTGTTGGGCAGATTGGCGTCGTAAATATGATTGCGGTCTTTATCTTGAAAGCTTCGATTGCATGGATTGCGCAATTCACCGGCTCCTTGGCAATTGCTTTAACGATTCCTGCGCTAATGCTGATGTCTACAGCGTTCTTTGCGCGCGCTCTAAAAGCCAGCTAAACGCGCTCGAGCCAGACTGTAGAAAGTGGTGGGACTCGGAAAGTACGCTTTAAATCTGTATCTACATCAACGGCAAATGAGTCATTTGCGATTCCACTACCGCCATAAGTAACGGCATCGGTATTTAGAATCTCTCTCCAAATCCCTGCTGTTGGCAGGGGCAGTTGGTAGTTCTCATGCGGAACTGGTGAGAAGTTTGTTATACAGACCAACGGTTTTCCATCATCAGACCAGCGCGCAAATGCAACAACATTGCTTGCACCATCATCGCCGACCAACCAGGAGAAACCTTCGGGGTTTGTATCTTTCTGCCAGAGCGCAGGTTGTGATTTATAAATGGCATTTAATTCGGCTATAACTTTCTGCACACCGTTATGCTCGGCAAATTCTGTTAAATACCACTGCAAACCAGCGCTTTCGCTCCACTCGTCATTTTGCGCAAATTCAGAGCCCATAAAAAGCAACTTCTTGCCTGGGTGGGCCCACATAAATCCGTAGAGCGCACGTAAAGTTGCTAACTTCTGCCAACGATCGCCAGGGAATTTATTTACTAATTGGCCCTTACCGTGAACTACTTCATCATGAGACAGCGGGAGCATAAAGTTTTCAGACCAGGCATAAAGAATTGAGAATGTAATCTCATTATGGTGATAGACGCGATGAATTGGGTCGTGCTGCAAATATTCCAAGGTGTCGTGCATCCAACCCATATTCCATTTAAAACCAAACCCCAGCCCATTAGATGAAGTCTCTTTGGTGACTCCCGGCCACGCCGTTGATTCTTCCGCGATCATCATAATTCCCGGATGTGTTTTATACGCAGTCGATGTTGCTTCCTGCAAAAGCTGAACTGCTTCGAGGTTCTCGCGTCCACCAAATTTATTTGGCAACCATTCGCCTTCTTTACGCGAATAATCTAGATAAAGCATTGAAGCAACGGCATCTACACGCAGGCCATCGATGTGGAACTCGGTAAGCCAATAAAGAGCGCTAGCAACTAGGAAATTGCGTACTTCATTGCGGCCGAAGTTAAAGATCAAGGTGCCCCAGTCTGGGTGTTCACCTAAGCGCGGATCAGCATGTTCGTATAACGCTGTGCCATCAAACTTAGCTAGCGCCCATTCATCTTTTGGAAAGTGCGCTGGAACCCAATCCAGGATTACACCAATACCTGCCGCATGCAGCGCGTCAACTAAGAATCTAAATTCATCAGGGGATCCAAAGCGCGAAGTCGGCGCAAAGAAAGAAGTTACTTGGTAGCCCCAAGATGGTCCATATGGATGCTCGGTAACAGGCAAGAACTCCACGTGTGTGAAGCCTTGTTCGGTTACATAGTTAACGAGTTCGGTTGCAAGGTCGCGATAAGAAAGCCCTAACTTCCAAGAGCCTAAGTGAACTTCGTAGACCGCAACTGGGCTGCGCCAAGGTTGAAATTTAGAACGCTCAGCGATCCATTTTGAATCTTGCCATTGATAATTTGATTCGTTAACAATTGATGCGGTGTGTGGGGGCGTCTCAGTTTGGCGAGCAAGTGGATCAGCATGATCTACCCAACGACCGTCTATTCCGCAGATTGCAAACTTGTACTTAACCCCTTCACCAATATCTGCAATAAATATCTCCCAGATACCAGATGAACCCAGACGGATCATCGGATGAGTGTTCTTATCCCAATAATTTAAATCGCTGATCAAACTAACTGCGCGGGCATTTGGCGCCCAAACTGTAAAGGCAGTTCCAAGCAGTTCTCCGCTTGGATCACGGCGCACATGCGCACCAAGGACTTCCCATAATTTCTCATGGCGGCCTTCGGCAAGTAAGTGAAAATCTAGCTCGCCGAGTGTGGAATTAGGATTTAAAAATGTTGCTGGTGCTATGTAGATCTCTTCCTTCGCAACAACGCTCTTCTTAAAGAGCTTCTGGAAGAAAGACATGATCTGAGGTTAGAGCCTTACCTGGCAAATGTGTGCAACTTTGCCAGTCGGTCTTGCTGGATCAAGGCGAATAAAGGTATCAGGGCTCCAAGTAAAGCTCTGGTTATCTAGTAAATCTTTAACCTCGAATGAATGTGCCGCAATTCCAAGAGTCTTCATATCCCAATGAACTGTGGTCTCTTGAGCATAAGTTGGATCAAGGTTTACGACCACCAAAATCAAATTATCTCCGGTGCGCTTGGAATAAGCGATGATCGAATCAGAATCGGTGTGATGAAAGCGGAGATTGCGAAGTTGCAGCAACGCCGGGTGCGCGCGACGGATCTGGTTTAACTGAGTAATAAAGGGTGCAAGGGTTATGCCTTTTTTAGCCGCGCCATCCCAGTCTCGTACCTTAATCTCATACTTCTCAGAATCTAAATACTCTTCGCCACCTTCTTTAAAGCGGCGGTGCTCATAGAGTTCATAGCCGGCATACATTCCCCAAGATGGCGTAAGCGTTGCCGCCAGCACTGCGCGAAGTGCAAACATGGCAGGGTTTCCAGATTGCAAATGGAAAGGCAAAATATCTGGAGTATTTACCCAGAAGTTTGGTCTGAAGAATGCACTGGTCTCTTGCGAAACTTCGCGTCCGTATTCCATAAGTTCGGCCTTGCTCGTGCGCCAAGTGAAATAGGTATAAGACTGATGGAAACCGGCCTTACCAAGTGCGTGCATCATCGCCGGCTTGGTAAATGCTTCAGCGAGAAATACAACATCAGGGCTTTCCTTGTGAATCACGGCCATAACTTCTTGCCAGAAATGAACCGGCTTGGTGTGCGGGTTATCAACGCGGAAGATAGTTACACCCTTAGAAACCCATAAACGGATAATGCGAAGTACTTCAGCAAGAATTCCTGGGTAATCATTATCAAAGTTAATTGGGTAGATATCTTGATACTTCTTTGGGGGATTCTCGGCGTATGCGATCGTGCCGTCAGGGCGAGTTGTAAACCATTCAGGGTTTGATTTAACCCAAGGATGATCAGGAGAAGCTTGTAGCGCAAGATCTAAAGCAATTTCCACGTTGTTCTTCTTGGCAATTGATACAAAAGTTTCAAAATCAGCCATAGTGCCAAGTGCTGGATTAATGGCATCGTGGCCACCTTCTTTATTTCCAATCGCCCAAGGAACACCAGGGTCAGTATCACTTGGAGTCAAAGTGTTATTGCGCCCCTTGCGATGTGCGGTGCCGATTGGATGAATTGGTGGCAGATAGAGAACATCAAAGCCCATGGCAGCAACGGCTGGAATTCGCTTTGCCGCAGTTGCGAAATTGCCACTTGTTATCCGACCATGCGCATCAACAATCGCGCCTTCGCTCCGCGGAAAGAATTCATACCAAGCACCGACAAGTGCGCGATCACGGTCTGCACGCACTGGAATAAGTTCAGAACGACTTACTAAGCGACGCAGTGGGTTTGCGGCAAAGTACGCGCGAAGTTCGGGAGTTGTTGCCTGAGAGAAACGATTGGCTGGTGCAAGCGAAGTATCTGTTAGCGCTTTGATTGCAGGTGAGAGCAACTTCTTGGCAGATGGATCTTCGTTTAACTTCTCTTCGAAGATTAGCTTGCCGATGGTGCAGCAGAGTTCGGCATCGATATCGGCGGCAATCTTGATTTCCGAGTCATGTTCCCAAGTTGCAAAGGGATCATCAAAGGCTTCGATGGCGTAATTGAATTCGCCACGTGTTGGAATCGTGATGGTTCCTTCAAAACGATCACCACCGCGCCAGATTTCACGCATCGGAGTGCGGGCAATTTCTTTACCTTTGTCATCAAACAACAGCGCATGCGCACCAAGTGCATCATGGCCTTCGCGAAAGATCGTTGCAGTAACTGCAATTACTTCACCCGCAACCGCCTTTACAGGAACTAATTCGCCTCCGAAATTAACCGCAGGAGAGATATCTGTAATGGGGATGCGAGTTATCAAGAGTTACCTCAGCCAGAGCCTTCGGTATTTCCTGGATCTGCAGCGTTAATGTCATTGATCTGATACTTATTGATCGCATCCTGTACAACGCCAGCCTTTACATCACCGCTCTTAGCAAGAGCTGCGAGCGTTGCAATAACGATTGATTCGGCATCTACCTTGAAGTGGCGACGCAGTGCACCGCGAGTATCGGATAGACCAAAACCATCTGTGCCAAGTGAAACAAAGTCTTGGCTAACCCATGGTGCGATCTGATCTTGTACGGCGCGCATGTAATCGCTAACTGCAATGACTGGACCTTCAGCGTTGCGCAATTTGTGTGCAACATATGCGGTGCGTTGATCAGATGGATTTAAGAAGTTATGGCGATCTACAGCCAAACCGTCGCGGCGTAGCTCGTTCCATGAAGTAACTGACCAAACGGATGCCGAAACTCCCCAATCAGATTCAAGAAGTTTTGCAGCTTTTAGCGCCCAGTTCATGCCAACGCCAGATGCCAAGATCTGCGCAACTTTCTTGCGCTGCTTTGGACCTTGCTGGAATAGATAAATTCCTTTAAGCAAACCTTCAACATCTAGGTTCTCAGGTTCTGCTGGCTGAACATATGGTTCGTTATAAACAGTTAGGTAGTAGTAAATGTTCTCGCTGTTCTCGCCATACATACGGCGTAGACCATCTTTAACGATGTGTCCGAGTTCGTAAGCAAACGCTGGGTCGTACGCAACAACTGCTGGGTTAGTTGAAACTAGAAGTGGTGAGTGACCATCTTCGTGTTGCAGACCTTCGCCATTAAGAGTTGTGCGACCTGCTGTTGCGCCGACTACGAATCCACGAACTAATTGATCGGCTGCAGCCCAGAATGCATCTCCGGTGCGTTGGAAACCAAACATTGAGTAGAAGATGTAGATCGGAATCATTGGTTCATCGTGCGTTGAATAAG
>CAZLTK010000036.1:0-8272 GCA_964562535.1 uncultured Candidatus Planktophila sp. | reverse complement strand
TAATGGATCGTATCGATGGCGAACTTGCAAAGGCTGGTTCATAAATGAGCGATCTAAAACTCAGCGAACTAACTGCAGGCAAGCCCGTCAAGATCGAGAAAGATGGACGCACAATCTGTGTTGCGCGTGTGGGCGATGAAGTCTTTGCAGTAGACGACACTTGCTCGCACTCAGATGCTTCTCTATCTGAAGGCGATATTACAGATTTCAAGATCGAATGCTGGCTTCACGGCGCAGAGTTCGATCTTCGCACCGGCGAAGCGTTAACTCCGCCAGCAGTTGCAGCAATTAAGACTTATTCAGTAAGCGTTGACGGAGACTCCGTCACGGTAGATGCGTAGCGAGGAAAGTTGATGAGCACTCTAGAAATCCGCGGACTTAAAGTCTCTGTTGAAACCGAAAGTGGTTCAGTAGAAATTCTCAAAGGCGTAGACCTCACTATCAAATCCGGTGAAACCCACGCGATCATGGGCCCAAACGGTTCAGGTAAATCAACTCTCGCCTACTCAATTGCGGGACATCCTAAGTACACAATCACCAGCGGCACAGTCACGCTAGATGGTGCAGATGTTCTTGAGATGTCCGTCGATGAGCGCGCTAAGGCCGGTCTTTTCCTTGCCATGCAATACCCGGTAGAAGTTCCTGGCGTATCTGTTTCTAACTTCCTTCGTACTGCAGCGACTGCACTACGCGGTGAAGCACCTAAGTTGCGTACCTGGGTCGGCGAAGTTAAAGGCGCGATGGAAGCGTTGAGTATGGATCCATCTTTTGCACAGCGCAACGTCAATGAAGGTTTCTCTGGTGGAGAAAAGAAGCGCCACGAAATCATGCAGTTAGAACTACTCAAGCCAAAGATGGCGATTCTTGATGAGACAGATTCAGGTCTAGATGTTGATGCACTTCGCATCGTCTCTGAGGGCGTCAACCGTGCGAAGGCTGCCAATGATCTCGGCGTTCTCTTGATTACGCACTACACACGAATCCTTCGCTACATCAAGCCAGATTTCGTTCACGTATTCGCCAACGGCAAGATCGTTGAACAAGGTGGACCAGAACTTGCAGATAAGCTCGAAGCAAATGGCTATGCGGAGTATGTAACTGCGTAATTTCGCAATTACTTATATACATGTCAATTGATGCAGTCGCTATCCGCACGGATTTTCCGATCTTTGATCGCAAGATCCGCGATGGAAAGCGTCTGGTCTATCTAGATAGCGGTGCGACAAGCCAGAAGCCGAACGTTGTTATCGACGCGGAGAGCAATTTCTACCGTTTACATAACGCTGCCGCACATCGCGGTGCTCACCAGTTAGCTGAAGAAGCTACTGAAGGTATTGAGTCAGCACGGCGGATTGTTGCCGACTTCCTTGGCGGAAAAGAAGATGAGATCGTCTTCACGAAAAGTTCCACCGAGGCGCTCAACCTCTTGGCCTATTCGATCGGCTCTGCACCTGCGGGAAATAAGTTCCATCTAAAAACTGGTGATGAGATCGTGATTTCCGAGATGGAACATCACGCCAATCTGATTCCATGGCAGCAATTAGCAGCGCGCACCGGTGCAGTTCTAAAGTGGTTTGAAGTTACCCCTGAAGGACGTTTAGATCTCTCAAATATCGACTCTGTTATTACGTCGAAGACCAAGATCGTTGCACTAACCCATCAATCAAATGTTCTCGGAACCATTGTTCCTTTGGAAGAATTGGTAAAGCGCACCCACGCAGTAGGCGCGGTTTTCATTCTAGATGCCTGTCAATCAGTTCCACATATGCCGGTAAACGTGACAGATCTAGATATCGATTTCTTAGCCTTTTCGGGACATAAAGCAGTTGGACCAACTGGAGTTGGAGTTCTGTGGGGAAGATCAAATTTGTTTGCTGAACTTCCACCATTTCTATTTGGCGGTTCAATGATCGAATCAGTCACGATGACAGAAGCGACTTGGGCTCCTGCACCTCGCAAATTTGAACCAGGTGTTCCAAATATGGCGCAGATTGTTGGGTTGGGTGAGGCGCTTAAATATCTTTCTAAAATTGGCATGTCTGCAATTCACCAGCATGAAATTCATTTAACAAAATATGCACTTGATAAGTTGAGCGCCGTAGATTCACTTCGCATTATCGGTCCTCTAAATACAGAGATGCGTGGGGGAGCGGTCTCGTTCACACTTGGAGAAATCCATCCCCATGATTTAGGACAATTTTTGGATGATGCGGGAATCGCAGTTCGTACGGGACATCACTGCGCTTGGCCGCTTACTCGCAAGATGGGCGTACCGGCAACGACCCGCGCTAGTTTTTATCTCTACAACACCACCGAAGATATCGATCAACTTTGTGAATCCATTCTTGCTGCTCAGAAATACTTCGCCTAATGCAACTCGACAATCTTTATCAAGAAGTGATCCTTGATCACTATAAGAATCCGCAGCACAAGAGACTATCGCCCAATTACGACGCACAGGTTCATCACGTTAATCCTTCTTGTGGCGATGAGATCGATTTGAATATCACAATCAAAGAGGGAATAGTTGTAGCTATTACTTGGGATGGCGTCGGTTGTTCGATCTCGCAAGCCAGCGTTTCTATTCTCACTGATTTGTTGATCGGCAAATCGATCGCTGATGCTTATAAAATCTACGACGAATTCGTCGCCCTAATGCAGAGCAAGGGCACGATCGCCGGTGATGAATCTCTGCTAGAAGATGCCGTGGCCTTGGCGGGGGTTTCAAAATATCCCGCCCGTATCAAATGTGCTCTACTAGGTTGGATGGCATTTAAGGATGCCAGCGTTCAAGCTCAATCTAAGGGCTAGTAAGATCTATCCAGAGCAATCTACATAACGGAGAAAATAATGGCTGCAACAGTTGATGATGTAACAGAGGCTATGAAGGATGTCGTTGATCCCGAGCTAGGTATCAACGTTGTCGATCTTGGCCTTATCTACGATGTGATGGTCGACGATAACAATATCGCTGTGCTAAATATGACTCTGACATCTGCGGCTTGTCCGTTGCAGGATGTAATCGAAGATCAAACTCGTCAGGCGCTTGCACCGCACACATCCGATGTAAAGATCAACTGGGTATGGATGCCACCTTGGGGTCCAGATAAGATTTCAGATGATGGTCGCGATCAACTTCGCGCGCTTGGTTTTACCGTCTAACCTAAATTAGCGTTAGCGATCTAGCTGTTTATTTGATCGGAAATAACTTATGTCAATGCATGCTGGCTGGATGGCCCTTCGGACGTTAAGTTCTGATCAGTCTGTAAAAAATGCAAAGTTAAAACCCGGAACGTTAAAGCGGATATTTGCCTACGCAATCCCATATAAATCAGTCTTTGCACTCTTCTTACTCTGCTTAATTGCCGACGCAGTTCTTACCGTAGCCACCCCACTTCTGCTTCGCGAACTTATCGATAACGGAGTTATTCCTAAAGATCGCTCAGTCGTCACAACTATGGCGGTAGCGGTTGCACTTCTTGCTATCGCTAGCGCCCTGGTAAATATCGTCGTGCGGTGGATCTCAGCCAAAATTGGTGAAGGCTTAATTTATGATCTGCGCTCTCAGGTCTTTCGCCATGTTCAAGAACAGTCGATTGCTTTCTTTACTCGCACTCAGACTGGTGCGTTGATAAGTCGAATTAACTCTGATGTTATTGGTGCGCAGCGTGCATTTACATCCACATTCTCCGGAATCATCAGCAATGTTCTGACTCTGGTGTTAGTTGTTGGAACAATGTTGGCGCTTAGTTGGCAGATCACCGTCGCCTCGCTTCTACTACTTCCGATTTTCCTGGCACCAACAAAATGGATCGGTTCACGCCTGCAGGGTTACACCCGAGATTCATTTGAGGTAAATGCCCAAATGTCATCGACTATGACCGAACGGTTCAACGTTTCTGGGGCGCTCTTAGTAAAGCTTTATGGTGATCTAAATCAGGAGTCAAAAGAGTTTAAGACCAAAGCACGCAAAGTCGCCGATATCGGTATCTCCATGGCGATGCTCAATACCTTCTTCTTCATTGCGTTGATTAGTATCGCAGCTCTTGCTACTGCAATCGCTTATGGCATCGGTGGACATCTAGCGATTGATGGTGCGATAACTGTTGGAAGTTTGATTGCGATAACTACTTTGCTTGCCCGTCTTTACGGTCCGCTGGTTGCTCTAGCCACAGTGCGCGTGGATGTTATGGGCGCACTGGTCTCTTTTGAGAGAGTCTTCGAAGTCCTTGATCTAGAACCTATGGTCAAAGAGATCGCAGCACCAAAGAAATTGGATAGTAAGACTCCCGCAATTACTTTTAATGAAGTTCGCTTTACCTATCCGAAAGCGCAAGAGATCTCACTTGCCTCCCTGGAAGCCGCTTCTCTACCCGAGTTAAAGGACTCTGAGGAGATTCTCAAAGGTATCTCATTCGAAGTAAAACCTGGAACGGTAACAGCGCTAGTTGGTCCGTCGGGTGCAGGAAAGACAACTATTAGCGCGTTACTTCCAAGACTTTACGATGTCACAGGTGGTTCCATTTCCATTGACGGTGAAGATATCCGCAACTTCACTCTTAATTCACTTCGTGGATCAATTGGAGTTGTAATGCAAGATTCACATCTTTTCCATGCAACAATTACCGAAAATCTAAGATATGCCAAGAGCGATGCCACACTCGATGAGATGAAGATCGCTTGCGAGGCAGCGCAGATTTGGGATCTAGTCTTATCTCTTCCAAACGGTTTAGAAACGATGGTTGGTGAACGCGGCCACCGCTTATCGGGCGGTGAAAAACAACGTTTGGCAATTGCAAGATTGTTATTGAAATCTCCAAGCATCGTAATTCTCGATGAAGCAACTGCTCATCTTGATTCTGAAAATGAAGAGTTAGTTCAAAAGGCGTTAGCGCAAGCGTTATATGGACGCACCAGTATTGTGATTGCACATCGCTTAAGCACCGTTATGGGCGCGGACCAGATAATCGTTCTTGAAAATGGATCAATCGCAGAGCGCGGAAAGCATGAGGAGTTAGTTCTAACTGGTGGGCTCTACTCCGAGCTCTTTGCTCGTCAAGATCTGACCACGCCTAATTAAGATTCTTCCGTACACAATTAGCCCGGCAAAAAAGATCCATTGCAGCGAGTAAGCAATATGCGGTCCATCGCTCAACTCAGGCACTTGCGCAGGAACATCTGGAGTCAGAGATGGCTGCGAACCGCTCAGTAGATCTAAGTAGAAACCTTCCGAAGTTGAATCTGCTTGAGCATTTAGCTTCGAGATCATTCCTTCGCCACTCGCAGGAAGTGCGAAGAAAGCGCCCTGTGGAAGTGATCTATCTAAACGAAGTCGAGCAGTTAGAGAAACTGCACCGGTCGGGGCAGAAGAGACAATCGGTGCAGTAGCTGCATCCTTGCCGGCCTTTACCCAGCCACGATCTACCCAGAAAGATCGGCCATCATTGGCAGTAAATCGCGTCAGAACTTCATATCCATAAACGCCTTCAAAGTATCGATTCTTAAGCAGAATCTGATTGGTTGTATCGAAGGAACCTTCGACTGTAACTGTGCGCCACTCGTAAAGGGCAAAGTTCTCCTTCACATTTTTTAGTGCAACAGGAGAAAGCGTTAACTGCGCCTCAATTGCCTGGTTACGATCTTGGCGATCTATACCGCGTTGGAATTGCCACTGACTAGCCCAAAGACATCCCACGATGAGTAATAGCGCGAGAAGATGCTTTAGAAAAGTATTAGATTCCTTCTCTGAAGAGCGTTCACTAGACATGTGTTGAGTCTAGCCAATCGATAATTCTAGAAAGGTTGTTTACTCTAGAGACTTTGCTTTATCTGAAACCAAGCCTGAACCCGGTGCAAAAGTCTCACGGCCAGCATTTGCTATGACTACTGCAAAATATGGAAGCGTTACGGCGCCCAGAAGTGCAAACCAGCGATAAGGGCTAGGAAGTACGACTGTCAGAATGAAGCAGAAGGTACGAATCATCATCGAGTAGAAGTAGCGACGTTGGCGTCCTGCTTGATCACGAGTAAGTGATGCAGGAGCGGCGGTGATGTCGTAAACGGCAGGAGCCTTACTTACTGACTTGCGTCGGATCGCCATGACCTAAGAGTAAGGCGCCTAACCATGGCGCGCCCGCCGAAAACGGCAAGTTACGCGTAAGTAGCAGGGTAAGTTTTGTCATATGTCCGAGGAATCAAAGGCAATCGCTCTGGTCACCGGCGGAAATCGCGGTATTGGATTAGCGATCGCACAATCTTTGCAAGCCGATGGTCATCATGTAGTTGTTACATATCGCAGCGGTAGTGCACCAGCAGGATTTAGCGCAGTGCAGATGGATGTAACTTCCTCGGAAAGTGTTGATGCCGCCTTTGCTGAAATTGAATCGCAATGGGGCCAACCTGAAATAATTGTCGCTAACGCTGGGATTACAAAAGATGGTCTAGTTATGCGAATGTCAGATGAAGATTTTGAAAGCGTAGTAGATGCGAATTTGACTGGCGCCTTTCGTGTTGCAAGACGAGCGACCAAGGGACTGCTTAAGTTAAAACGCGGACGACTTATATTTATTGGATCTGTTGTCGGGGGAGTAGGAGCCGCTGGCCAGGTTAACTACTCGGCAAGTAAATCTGGTCTGCTCGGAATGGCTCGTTCTTTTGCACGCGAACTAGGTTCCCGCGGCATCACCGCAAATGTGATTGCTCCCGGATTTGTCGAAACCGATATGACTGCAACTCTTGATGAGAAACGACGTACTGAAATCGCCGCTTCTGTGCCGCTCGGTCGTTTCTGCTCCGCAGATGAGATCGCAAAAGTTGTTAGCTTTGTCGCATCTCCTGCAAGTGGTTACATCACGGGCGCTTTGATTCCAGTAGATGGTGGATTAGGAATGGGGCATTAAATGGGAATTCTTCAAGGTAAAAATATTCTGGTAACAGGCGTCTTAACAGATGGTTCGATCGCTTTCCATATTGCCAAGATTGCGCAGGAACAAGGCGCCAACGTTCTGCTCTCGTCTTACGGACGAGTCATGAGTTTGACGACGCGCATCTCAGGGCGCCTTCCGCAACCTGCACCGGTTATTGAACTTGATGTTACAAATCAAGAACATCTCGATGCTCTTGCAGTTCGCGTCAAAGAACATTTCCCACACCTAGATGGCGTAGTGCATTCAATTGGTTTCGCACCTGAAGCAGCGCTCGGTGGAAATTTCTTAAATACCGCTTGGGAAGATGTCGCAACTGCTGTACATGTTTCAGCTTATTCACTTAAATCTTTAACAATGGCAGCACGCCCATTGTTTAATGGTGGTGGCTCAGTTGTTGGCCTCGATTTCGATGCGACAGTTGCTTGGCCAAAGTACGACTGGATGGGCGTCGCAAAGGCAGCGCTTGAATCGACATCTCGTTACTTAGCCCGCGATTTAGGCGCAGAAAATATTCGCGTTAACTTGGTTGCCGCAGGTCCGATTCGAACGATGGCCGCGAAATCGATACCGGGCTTTGATGAATTCGAAAAGGTTTGGAATGAACGCTCGCCACTGGAATGGGATGTAACTGACCCAGTTCCTGCAGCCCAAGCTGTGGTGGCCCTACTTTCCGACTGGTTCCCGAAGACAACGGGCGAAATCGTGCATGTAGACGGCGGTTTGCACGCGATGGGCGCTTAAAGGTAAAGTACGCCTCAGACCAGTGGCTTTGGCTACTGCAAGAGGAGCTCACCGCTCCCACCTTCTCGGCCCAGAAACTAGTTCTTTTGTAACTAGGGGGAGCTGGCTGGTTTGTCGAAAGTAAGCCGCCCCACGGGCGCGTTTTTCTTTCCTTAGCGGTGCGCGATTTCTGCGGTAAACCCGAAGCTACTAAAGTCAAAATCAACAGAACGAAGTTCAAAAGAGAACAGCGTTCAAGAAGTAGCAAACCAACTAAGGAGCACAAATCACAACTGAACCGCGCATCAATGACCGTATCCGCACACCTCAAATTCGTCTCATCGGCCACACCGGTGATCAAGTTGGAGTTGTAGATATTGAAGTAGCGCTACAGATGGCAGATGAAATTGGTTTAGATCTCGTTGAGATCGCACCAGAGGCAAATCCACCTGTATGCAAAATCATGGACTTCGGCAAGTACAAGTACGAAATTGCCCAGAAGGCTCGTGAAGCTCGTCAGAACCAGACCCACATTGTGGTGAAGGAAGTGCGATTGACACCAAAGATTGAGAATCACGATTACGAAACTAAACGTAACGCAATCGTGAAGTTCTTAAAGGGTGGCG
>CAZLTK010000035.1:1752-8602 GCA_964562535.1 uncultured Candidatus Planktophila sp. | reverse complement strand
TGGCATTGACTTATGGCACGCTGTTGAGTTCTCAAGGTACGGATGCGCACTGCTTTTCGGCTTTTGGCCGATTTTCAGGGCAGACCGCCAAATCTAGTCCATCCACGCAGGCACGGTCAAACCGGCCTAAATGGGGCTAGATAAGGAAGATGCTGTACGGCCTAATCGTCCGTTCACACAGCAAGGAGCGTAACTATAGGCGTGCGCAGCGTGAGGGTCAAATCGGCCTAGCCCAAATGCCAGTGGGATTGGTCATAGCCGCCGAATTCCAGAAAAATCGCGTATTTATGCGTAAAAACAGCGAAAAACGCTGGCCCGCGTGGGTTTTAGAGCAGTTCGACAGCTGCGAGATCTCGTTTTCCTTTACGCAAAACTGCATATTTACCGCATAAAAAGTCGCTTTTTGAGGGAGCAAAGTCTTCGCCAGAGATCTTGGCGTTATTTAAATAAGCACCGCCCTCTTTGACGATCCGGCGAGCCGCAGATTTTGAATCGACCACGCCGGTTGCCGCAAGTAGATCAACCCATGATGGAATCGGTTCGCCGCTCTTAACAGTTGTGCGCGGAAGTTCTGCAAGTGCAGCCGTCAACGTCGCCTCATCTAACTCTGAAAGTTCACCTTGCCCGAACAATGCGCGAGCTGCTGCTTCCACGCGATCGCAGATTTCAGCGCTGTGTACTAGTGACGTTAACTCACGAGCAAGTGCGCGATGAGCCTCACGGGCGCCAGGGTTTTCAGAATGTAATTTTTCGAGCGCCTCGATCTCTTCGCGCGATTTAAATGAAAATACTTTTAAGAAGTTGATGACATCTTTATCGTCCGTGTTTAACCAGTATTGGAAGAATGCATATGGCGATGTCATCTCTGGATCTAGCCAGATTGCTCCTCCTGCAGTTTTACCAAACTTAGAACCATCAGCTTTAGCAAGCAACGGAATAGTCAACGCATGTGCGCTGCCTGATTCAACGCGGCGGATTAGATCTAGACCTGCAGTGATATTTCCCCACTGATCAGAGCCACCTAGTTGCAGCGTGCAGTTATGGCGGCGGAAAAGTTCAAGGAAATCAAATGATTGAAGAACTTGATAGGAAAATTCAGTGTATGAAATGCCACCTGCTTCAAGACGCGATGAAACGGAATCCTTTGCAAGCATTTGGTTGACGCTGAAGTGCTTTCCGACATCGCGAAGAAATTCAATTGCGGATAGTGGTGATGTCCAATCAAGGTTATTGGCAACAATTGCTGCATTCTCTTTGGCGTTGAAATCTAAGTATTTAGAGACCTGTACGCGAATACGATCTACCCAAGCTGCAACAACATCAGTTGTGTTGAGGCTACGTTCTTCGTTCTTTCCGCTGGGATCACCGATTAATCCGGTCGCTCCTCCGACAAGGGCGATTGGAATATGGCCCGCTAATTGAAAGCGGCGCAGGGCAAGCAGAACAACGAGGTTTCCCACGTGCAAACTCGGGGCGGTGGGATCGAAACCGATGTAGAGAGTGGTCGGTTTTGATAGCGCCTGGATAAGGGCTGCTTCATCAGTTGATTGCGAGAAGAGACCGCGCCACTTTAGATCGTCGATTAGCGCCTTTGATTGCGTTGCCATTTTCGGGTTCACTCCCCCATCATCGCTGAGAATGAACTCATTTGGTCGGATAATTTCTTTTCTGCAGCCTTTATGTCGGAATTAGCTGTCGCCAACTGCGCGGAAAGTGCTGTGCCGCCTGTTGCGCCAACGGTTGTGCGCGATGCGATTGCGCCTTCGACAGCAAGCACCTTTCGAATTTCTGCAGTTAGTTGCGGATGAACTCCCGCGAAATCCTGATCGCTTAACTCGTGGAGTTCGATTTTCTTAGTCTCACAAAGTGCGACGCACTTACCCGCTGCTTCATGGGCTGATGCAAATGGCACGTTGGCGCGAACTAGGAAATCAGCAATCTCGGTAGCAAGTGAGAAACCTTGTGGTGCGGCAGCCAGCATCTTTGCTCGATCAAAAGTCGTTGTGGCAACCATGCCGGTAACTGCAGGAAGAACTAAGATCAAAGTATCGATCGAATCAAATAGCGGTTCTTTATCTTCTTGAAGATCGCGGTTGTATGCAAAAGGAAGCCCCTTAAGCATCGCCAGTACTCCTGTTAAGTTTCCAATTAGGCGCCCTGCTTTACCTCTCGCTAGTTCTGCCATATCGGGGTTCTTCTTCTGCGGCATGATCGATGAACCAGTTGAATAGGCATCGGCAACTTTCGCCCATCCGAATTCGGAGGTCGCCCAGATGCACCACTCTTCACCGATACGAGAGAGATGAATTCCAACCATTGAAATAATAAAGAGCGCTTCGGCAACGAAGTCGCGATCGGATACGCCATCGATGCTGTTCGCAGAAGATGAAGCAAAACCTAGATCTTTTGCTGTTAGCTCTGGCTTTAACCCCAGCCCTGATCCAGCGAGAGCGCCCGATCCAAGAGGGCTGACTGAAGTGCGCTTTAACCAATCCTGAATTCGATCAAGGTCGCGAGCAAAGGCGTGAATATGTTTTGCTAGTTCGTGCCCAAAGAGAATTGGTTGCGCATGCTGCATATGAGTAAAGCCAGGCGCTGGCGCATCGCCATACTCTGCCGCTTTTGCTGAAAGCGCCTTTTGAAGTTCCAAGATCATCTGAGAAATTTCCATCATGTGATCAATTGCAAATAGTTTTAGATCTGTCGCTACTTGATCATTGCGAGATCTACCCGCACGAAGGGCTCCCCCAACCTCACCAATCTTTTCGGTTAGGCCACGTTCGAGCGCGCTATGAACATCTTCGTCATCCTGGTTGGGAAGAAACTTTCCAATAGCGACTTCATCAATTAATTCACGAATGGCCTTTTCAATTTGTCTGACAATATCTTCTCTCAGAAGCCCAGAAGATTTCAGTACGCGCAGATGTGCTAAAGATGAGCGCAGATCGTATGGCGCTAGGCGCCAATCAAAGTCAACGCTACGTGAAAGCGCAAAGACCGCATCAGCTGGTGCATCAGAGAAACGTCCACCCCAGAGAGCCATTATTTCTTTGCCTTTCGTTTTGCAGATCCGCGTTTTGCGCCTGCGCCGAAGCTGAGCAATTCTTTCGCAAGATCGGCCCCACCGGTGGCCTTCTTCGATACAACTAAGACCGTGTCGTCACCGGCGATAGTGCCGATGATGTTCTCAAGGCCTGAGTTATCAAGTGAACTCGCTAGGAATTGTGCTCCGCCTGGTGGTGTGCGAACTACAGCAAGGTTGCCAGATGATTCGACCGAGAGAATCAGATCGGAAGGTAGCGGCATAGAACGTGCGATCGAGCCATCAGCGGTTGTTCCAAGTTGATAGATCAATTCGCCAGAGCCGCTGCGTGAACGAACGGCGCCGAGCTCTTCTAGGTCGCGACTGGCAGTTGCCTGAGTGACATCGAAGCCGGCTTTCTTTAGCAACTTAACTAAATCAGATTGTGAATGAACAACCCCCGCTTTGATCAAAGCGATCGCCTTTGCGCGACGTGCGGATACCGAGCTTGAATTCAAGACCTTAGCCATTAGTTACCTCTTTCATCGCCTTTGCGAAAGCCGAAATAAATTTATCAATCTGAGCCTTTGTGACAATTAACGCTGGCGCAATGCGGATTGTTTCCAGATTAGGAGCATTTACCAGGAAGCCATTCTTTAAGAGCACCGCCGCTAACTCTTTTGCATATTCGCCATCAAGTGCGATCCCGATAAGAAGCCCCCGACCACGAACTTCTCGAACTCCGCGAATGGCCTCCAATTTAATCTTTAATCTCTTTTCAAAACTACGTGCTTGGGTCATCAATCTGTTCTTTTCGATAACCGAGATTGCGGCTAGTCCAGCAGCCGCAGCAATTGGATTACCGCCAAAGGTGGTTCCGTGCTCGCCTGGCTCAAATTGTGGAGTTGTACTGCCGAGAGTAATCATCGCGCCAAGTGGAAGGCCGCCGCCGATTCCCTTTGCCAAGGTGATCACATCGGGACGGATGTTTTCGTGCTCATAACCAAACCAAGTTCCAGTTCGTCCCATACCGGTTTGAACGCAATCAAATACAAGAAGTACTCCATGTTTATTGCATAGAGCTCGTAAATCTTTTAAATAACCTGGTGGTGGAGTAACAACTCCGGCTTCGCCAAGAATTGGTTCAACGATAATCATCGCCGTTTTCTTTGACACCGCCTTGTACATCGCTGATATATCCCCGAATGGCACGTGCTTAATATCTTTGAGCAACGGCCTAAACGGTGCGCGTTTGCTCTCTTGGCCAGTCAATGAAAGCGCACCCATGGTGCGACCGTGGAATGCGCCAGTGGTTGCAACAATCCGCGTCTTTCCTGTTTTACGTGAGAGTTTCAGCGCAGCTTCATTCGCCTCCGCACCTGAATTGCAGAAAAAGACTCTTGCTGTGTTATCTCCGGTCATCTCCTGCAACTTCTTAGCTAGAGCAAGACCTGATGGATGGCTATAGAAATTACTTACATGGCCAAGCTTTGCAACTTGTGTGGAAACTGCCTTAACTATCGCAGGATGGGCGTGTCCGAGAATATTTGTGGCGATGCCGCCGAGGAAGTCCAGATACCTCTTCTTCTCTGAATCGGTTACTAATAAACCTTTTCCTGAGACTAATTTGATATCTGGAACACCGTAATTCAACTGCATTACATCGTTCCAAGTAGTCACTGTCGCCTTCTTAACTGGGCTCATTTAGTCACCAACGTTCCGCCAGAGTTGCCTAACGCCGCTGCGAAGGCCGATGGATCGGTTCCATCGATAATTCTTACTGCACTTGCTCCACCGTCTATCGCATCTAGACATGCCTTAACCTTTGGTGCCATACCCTCTGCAAATGTTGATTTCAGTGCGTCTAGATCAGCGTAAGAGATCTGCGCAATTAGTGAAGTTTTATCTGGCCATGAGCGATAGATACCAGCAACGTCGGTCATGATGATCAAACTTTCAGCACTTAGCGCGCCTGCGATCGCAGCGGCAGCGAGATCGGCGTTGACGTTAAGTCCGCCTTTGAAGTTTTCATCAGTGGCTATCGGTGAGATCACTGGAACCTGACCGCCTTTGAGGGCGCTATTTATAGCCTGTGGATTTACTGCCGTAATAGTTCCGACTAAACCCAAATTAACTGGTGAGCCATCAACGAGTTTGCGAAGTGGCTCAGCGATCAAGCATTCACTGGTACGGCCAGATAGCGCGACTGCGTTAACTCCGGCTCTGCGAAGTGAATTAACAACTTCCGGGCCAACTTCGTTTACCAAAACTCTTTCAACTACTTCGAAGATTTCAGGGGTCGTGACGCGGAATCCGCCAATAAACTCCGAAGCGATCTCTTCTTCCTTAAGTGCGGCATCGATCTGCGGGCCACCACCGTGGACAACAACTAGCTTCACACCGCTCTCTTGCGCAGCTGCGATTGCTTTAGCAAATCCGCCATTCTCATCCTTCATGGCGTGGCCACCGAATTTAACGACGATCATGTGGCGTAGGCCGAGTTCTCGTGAACATAGTCATGGGAGAGATCATTGGTGAAGACAGTTGCGTTACTAGAGCCAACCTTCAGATCAACTTCAATCGTGACTAAACGATTTTCAAAAGAGACTTTGTTTCGATCCTCGAAAGGCGCACTCGACTTAGCAACTTGTACCCCGTTAAGAGTGACATCGATATCTAGAGGATTTAGGTGAGCTTGGGCTGTTCCTACCGCCGCCAGCACTCTGCCCCAGTTTGGATCTCCACCGAAGATCGCACATTTCAATAAATTATTTCGGGCACATGCTCGAGCAACCTCTACAGCATCACTTTCAGAAGCAGCGTTCTTGATCTCGATCGCAACGGTCTTGGTAGACCCTTCGGCATCTGCAATTAGTTGTTGTGACAAAGATCCACAGATCTCCATCAGCGCGCTCTCTAGTTCAAGCACGCTTGGACCGTATCCGCTCGCGCCAGAACCCATCAACAACACAGTGTCGTTAGTCGATGTGCAACCGTCAGAATCGATTCGGTTGTACGTGCGATCACAAACTCTTTGGAATATCTCTTGCGCGTTATCTGGCAAAAGAGCATCTGTCATTACCACCGAAAGCATTGTCGCCAGAGCGGGCGCCAGCATTCCGGCTCCCTTGGCGATTCCGGATATTTCGAAGTGATCGTTCTTAAAGTTGGCAATCTTGGAAACGCTATCGGTTGTCATGATCGCACTAGCTACATCTTGCAACGAATCGGTTGAGAGCGCTTTGGAAATCTGATCTATGCCAGAAATAATTTTCTCCATAGGCAGTAGCTCACCGATCAAGCCCGTCGAGCAGACAACTACTTCGCCAGATGAAATGCCGAGTACTTCGCCAACGTGTTCTGCCGTTCTATGGGTGTCAGCAAAACCTTGTGGCCCTGTGCAGGCGTTTGCACCACCTGAGTTAAGAATTGCCGCGCGAACTATCTTGTCTTTGGTGACTTGCTTGCTCCAAATAACTGGAGCTGCAACAACTTGATTTGAGGTGTAAACCGCTGCCGCATCAAATTTAGGACCGTTATTTACGATCAGCGTTAAATCGAAAGCGCCCGAACTCTTCAGTCCTGCAGCACAGGCGGCAGCGGTGAAGCCATTGGGCAGTTTCATACCCCGAGACCCATGCCGGTTAGCCCTAAGTTTTCAGGAAGACCGCAGATGATGTTGGCGTTCTGTATCGCCTGACCTGCAGCGCCCTTAACTAAGTTATCGATCGCAACGCTTACAACCAAACGATTGGTGTGCTGATCAACTGCAACTTGTATCGCTACATAGTTACTTCCTAAAACTGACGAAGTTTGTGGCATTTGCCC
>CAZLTK010000035.1:0-1652 GCA_964562535.1 uncultured Candidatus Planktophila sp. | reverse complement strand
GATGCGATCACGGATGCACTTTCTCCATGAGGCAGAGCAAGGAATACCAGCTCACAGCAATCGAAGTCGCTTGCGTTAAATGAAGAGAATTTTTGACCTGCATATGAACTTAGTTGAGGGTGTACCGAAGTTATTAGTTCGCCTGCATTGCTATGGGCGGTAACACAGCAAACTTCAAATTCTGGGTGCCCGGCCAATAAACGCAGGAGCTCTCCCCCTGCATAGCCGCTAGCTCCGATTACTCCGATTTTCATGGGCTGAGATTAGCATAAATATGCAAGAAAACGCATATTTATGCAGGAACGAAAGATCGATTATGCAGTGCGCAGTACGGCGCCAGTGGCCTTTTCAGCGGCGACTACCGCTGCTGCGCGCATCGCTGAAACTTCAGCGCCCGTAAGAGTGCGATCGGGGGCGCGGAAAGTTAGCGTGAAAGCTAGAGAAATCTTGCCGTCGCCAATCTTGTCGTAGCGATCAAAGAGTGTGATTGATTCGAGTAGATCCCCTGCACCGCTGCGCAAAGCGTTTTCTACTTCGAGTGACGTGACAGATTGATCAACAATTAGCGCCACATCTTGCACTGCAGCCGGCATAGTTCCGACCCTGCTTGGTCGAACTATTTCAGAGTCGGGAAGGGCGCTGAGTCCAACCGCGAAGGCAACGCTACGTTCTGGTAATCCGTACTTGGCAATAATGCGTGGATGGATTTCACCGGCGTGAGCAACTGCCTTGCCATCAACAATTAACTCGGCGCAGCGACCAGGATGCCATGGCGCAAAGTCAGAACGTTTAATCGTCCATTCGAGGTTGCAAAGTTGCAAGATATCTTGTGCATAGGCGATCGCATCTTGCCAGCTATATGCGCGGGCTTTGCCTTGCCAATCTTCGTTCTCGATTTTTCCGACTAATAGACCTGCCACATGGAAAGCCTGTGGCGGAACACTGGCGTAAATCGCTTCGATGGTCTTCGCATCAGGTCGGCTCCCGATAACCGGAGAAACGGCTGGAACCAGTTTTTGGGCGCTGCGGAAAATCGATCCCATTTCAAAGATCGCGAAATCTTTTGCACCGCGGCTGATGTTTCGCGCTGCTACTTCTATAAGTCCTGGTACTAAGTGAACACGCATGAGTGGGAACTCTTCTGACATTGGATTTGCGATGCGATAAGTGGAAGCGCGTTCTCCAACGAATCCCATCTGATCGATGGTCTCTTGATTGGTGAATGGAAAAGTTTGGACTTCTGCCAAACCGCGTGCCGCGAGCATTGCAGAGATAGCTCGGCGGCGCTTCTGCGTTGGCGTAAGGCTGGCGTGATTTGGACGCGGTGGAAGGATCGATGGAATCTTGTCATAACCAATCATGCGGGCTACTTCTTCAGCCAAATCTGCCGGTGTTAACAAGTCTGCGCGCCAAGATGGAGGATCAACGGTGAATGACTTTTCATCTACATCGCAGCCAATTACTCGCAGAACGCGAGCGATTTCCGCGGGTGCAACTTCTAGCCCCAAAATCTTTGAAATATAGGCCGGATCGAGTTTCACAACCGGTGCGTACTTTGGTTCGCCAGCAACAACCGTTGCGACATGCTTGGCAGAACTATGCGCAGTTAAAAGTTGAACAAAGCGCGCTGATGCGAACTCGGCGAGTGATGG
>CAZLTK010000034.1:2535-8611 GCA_964562535.1 uncultured Candidatus Planktophila sp. | reverse complement strand
CGTTTGCGCTGTGGGAATTCGCGCTCGAAGGCACAGCTCGCAGTAACGCGATCTCGCCTTCGAAATCTTCAAGGGAGGCAAAGTTACGGTATACCGAGGCATATCGCAGGTAGGCCACCTCATCGAGTTCGCGAAGTGGCGCAAGGATTGCCAAGCCCACTTCTTGAGCTTCGATTTCTGCTTTGCCAGTGCGGCGAAGGGTTTCCTCAACGCGCTGGGCCAACAGGACTAGATCATCTTCGCCGACTGGGCGACCTTGGCAGGCTTTACGTACGCCGACCAAAACTTTTTCGCGAGCAAATGGCTCAGTTGCACCTGATCGCTTAATGATGTTGAGCAGTGCGACCTCTTGAGTTGAGAAGCGCTCGCCACATTGTGGGCATTCGCGGCGACGACGGATCTGTGTGCCATCTTCGACCGGACGAGAGTCAACAACTCGAGAATCATCGTGGCTGCAGAACGGGCAAATCATCTCGGCGTGTCTCCCTTCGAAATACTAGATATTCCCAAATTTAGATGTATTGGTGAACCGCTGAAACTACCGTAAAAACACTACTTATGGAAGTTTTCTTCGTTTCGACCCCTACATATAGTGGGAACTATAAAGCAAATCTTGAGAGTTTTCCTGATGAGTACGCATTAACCATTGCTAGGGCGTGTCGGGCTGGCGAGCGCTTAACGAAGGGGGATGCGTACCTTCTGGCCTGCCTGGAGCTCAGCCGTAGCCAGCGAGTTAACCGCTGCGATCTCATCAACCAGTGCGCGAACATCTCCGCCATCTGCCATACGGGTAGCCAGCGACCAGAGGGTATCCCCAGGTGCTGCCGTGATCTCAATAAAAGAGGTTGGGGCGCCAACAGTGTCGGTTGTGCCCGCCCCGGCCTGGAAGCCAAAGACGCTGGCTAGGACGACAGCGAGTGAGAGAACCACGAAGGTACGGGCTAGGCGACCACGGCGATTTAAACGTAAGCCGGACGGATTGGCATGAAACCCTTGATTTATAAGGGTCTGCGCGCTTGTAGCGTTTAATGAAACTGTGCTCATGGTTTTCTCCTGCTGGTACTACCTTGGGGAAGGTATTCGAACAGTTGTTCGAACAAGTGCAATTAAACCCCATGCCACCGACATCGGCAAGTTATTTTCGAACATATGTTTGATTTTTTTTCCTAGGCGTGAGACTCTTTATCCATGGCTAAGAAACCCGTATCCAGCAAAGTGACCGAACTCCCTGATTCAGCAGCCGGCGAGCATGGCTTGACCGCCCGCCAGGAGAAGATCCTGCAGGTAATCCAGCAGGGCATCGCAGCCGATGGCTGCCCTCCTTCAATGCGCGCGATCGCAGCCGCAGCCGGCCTGAGCTCCCCCGCCTCGGTCAAATACCAGCTCGAGATCTTGCAGGAAAAAGGCTTCATTAAGCCTCACCCAACTCGCGGTGGCGTTCTTGAAGTCTTACTTCCAGGCGAAAAGTCTCAGATGGAAGTTGAATCCACTAAAAACGTTCCACTCGTTGGTCGCATTGCAGCCGGTGGACCAATCACCGCTGAGCAAAATGTTGAATCCACTTTCGCTCTCCCAGAAACTTTAGTCGGCAAGGGCAACCTCTATATGTTGCAAGTTGTCGGTGAATCAATGATCGATGCTGCAATCTGCGATGGCGATTACGTTGTTATTCGCGAACAAAAGGATTGCAACAATGGCGAGATCGTTGCCGCGATGATCGATGGAGAAGCAACAGTTAAGACTTTCCAGCGCAAGAACGGCCACATCTGGTTACTTCCTGCCAACCCCGCATTCGAGCCAATCAATGGCGACAATTGCGAGATCTTGGGCAAAGTCACCGCCGTTATGCGCAGCGTTCGCTAGTTAAAACTTTAGTTAAAACTTTAGTTAAACAGAACTAGCGTTGAAAGCCCTAGGGCGATCAACAGCGCTGCCACCGCTATCGAAGCGCGCTTACCAATTCGCTGGGGCGCACCGCCAATACCACTTGCGCGATCTTGATCGATATCTTTAATTACATTTATAAAGTGGGCTGCACTTCCGAGCAGCGCTCCCCCAAGCCACATCCACACCGGTGGCGTTACATCTTTTGAAATCGCAATACATGAAGGCAGCGCCGCAAAAGCAAGCGCAAACGGCAACCAAGAAAAGACATTAAATTTAAAGTAGAAGTTATAGGCAACTCCCATTGAGATTCCAAACATATAAACGAGCCCGCCCTTAAAGCCAAGCGGGCCAAGCAAATTTGCCACAAATGAGAACGGAACCATGAAAGTTAACCAGCGCTTTAAATAACTTTGCGAGATAGCTCCAGATACAAGTGGTTTGTTCTGCCGGTTATGCATCAAATCATCTTTATAGTCATATAGATCATTGCTCCAGCCGACAACTAATTGGCCGGTAAATACGCCAAAGGCGATTACATAGGCAGGTCCTTCCCACCAGTAATGCGCGGCGAAGAACCAAGAAATTGCAGTGACAATAAGCGTCGGCCCAAAGTGAGATGCTTTAAGCAGGCCGCGCAATTTCTTCAAAGGATTATTCCTTGACCAGCATCGCCATGAAGTCTTTAACTTCAGTGGCCTCCAGGGCCTTGCGATCTAAGCAAAGATCCAAAATCTTCTTCTGTTGATCGGCGTCAAAGATGCGATTTAAGTTGATCTTAAATTTCTCAACCAGCAACGGAATTCCTTCAGCGCGACGACGTGCATGGCCCACTGGATATTCCACAACTTCTTCACCAAGGGTTGTGCCATCATTAAATTCGATAGTCATGGCATTTGCAATCGAACGCTTTGCAGGATCGAAGTAATCTGCCGTGAAACTCTCATCTTCGCGTAGGTGCATTTTTTCGCGCAGTGCATCAACGCGTGGGTCTGATGCAATCTCATCTTCGTAATCACGTGCGGTCAGGCGCCCAAAGATCAACGGAACCGCAACCATGTACTGGATACAGTGATCGCGATCTGCCGGGTTATTGAGCGGCCCCTTTTTGTCGATGATTCGGATACATGCTTCGTGGGTGCGGATGCTGATCTTGGCGATGTCATCGCTAGTTTTTCCGGCAGCAACCATCTGCTTATGCAGCGTAAAGGCAGCTTCTACCGCTGTTTGTGAGTGGAACTCTGCAGGATAGGAAATCTTAAAGAGCACGTTCTCCATTACATATGAGCCGTATGGACGCTGGAATTTAAAGCGGTTGCCGCGGAATAAGGTGTCGTAGAAACCCCAGGTCTTGGCAGTTAGCGCAGATGGATAACCCATCTCGCCCAACTTTGCCATAAGTGCAAGACGCACTGCGCGCGATGTGGCATCGCCGGCCGCCCAAGATTTACGTGATCCCGCATTTGGGTAATGGCGATATGTGCGAAGTGAATGTCCATCAATCCAAGCAAGTGAAACTGCGTTAAGTGCTTGCTCGCGAGTTAAACCGAGCATCTGCGAAACAACAGCGGTGGAAGCGATCTTTACCAAGATCACGTGATCAAGACCAACTTTGTTAAATGAATTTTCAAGTGCGATACAACCCTGAATTTCATGGGCTTTGATCATGGCAGTCATGACATCGCGCATTGTTAGTTTTTGGCCGGTGCCATATTGCGGATGCTGCGAAATCCAATCGGCTACAGACAAGATCGCACTTAAGTTATCTGATGGGTGTCCCCATTCGGCAGCCAGCCAGGTGTCATTGAAATCTAACCAGCGAATAAGTGAACCGATATTAAATGCGCCCTGCACTGGATCTAAGCGATAAGCAGTACCCGGAACGCGCACACCATCTTTAACCTGAAGTTCTGGAACAAGTGGACCAAGAAGTTTGGTGCAGGCTTCGTACTCGAGCGATTCGAGGCCACAACCCAATGTGTCCATCAAACATGACCACGCAGTTTCATAAGCCAGATCCGATGTAACCTCGTAATCAAAGACGTAATCGACGATATCTACGATCTCTTTATCAAACTCCTGATTTACACGGGTGATATTGGCTGACACAGATTTAGTCTCGCTTTTCTATTGGTGTGAAGGCTTGTTCTCCAACCCCAGTGTAGTTTGCTGATGGTCTGATTATTTTATTGTCGAGGCGTTGTTCGATCACATGCGCCGCCCATCCAGTAGTTCGTGAAATAACAAATAACGGGGTAAATAGCGCAGTTGGTACCCCCATTTGGCTATAAGAAACTGCCGAAAACCAGTCGAGATTAGCAAACATCTTCTTGACATCCCACATTACGGATTCGATCCTGACAGCGATGTCAAAGAGAGATGTATCTCCGTTGGCAAGTGAAAGTTTATGGGCGATATCTTTAATGATCACATTACGTGGATCCTCAATTGTATAAACTGGATGACCGAAGCCGATTACCACCTCTTTTTTCGCTAAGCGATCGCGGATATCTTTTTCAGCATCATCGGGTGATTTATAGCGTTCTTGAATTTCCAGCGCGGCTTCATTTGCCCCACCGTGCTTTGGTCCACGAAGTGCTCCGATCGCACCGGTAATTGCAGAAAACAAGTCTGATCCCGTTCCGGCCACAACGCGGGCGGCAAAGGTTGAAGCGTTGAATTCATGTTCGGCATACAGAATCAAAGAAGTTTGCATCGCCTGCACCCATAGTTCGCTCTGCTCTTTGCCATGTAACAATGTTAAGAAATGGCTGGCGATAGATGAATCCTTAGTCTCAACTGCAATTTGCTTACCGCTATTTGCAAAGTGGTACCAATAACAAAGTAGCGATGGCGAAACCGCAATTAATCGATCGGCTAAATTTTGTGCTTCGGTTTTGCTATGCGCAAGCGCCTCGGGTTCGACACAACCAAGGGCCGAAATACCAGTGCGCATGACATCCATGGGGTGCGTACTCGCTGGCAACTGCTCAAGCACCGCCTTTACCGAATCCGGTATCCCTCGCAGCGTCGATAAACGTGCCTTATATCTGGCTAGTTCTATCGCATTTGGCAATTTTTCATAGATTAAAAGAAATGCAACTTCCTCAAATTCGCAATGAGACGCAAGATCTGCGATATCAAAACCTCGATAACGCAGATCGTTCCCAGAATGGCCGACTGTAGAAAGGGCAGTGTTACCAGCAGGTACTCCCGAAAGTGCAACGGATTTCTTTGGAGTAAACTCTGCCATCAAATTTCTTTCTAATCTTTAAACTTATCTAGGGCTTTTTCGAATTCGTAATAATTAATTCGCTCATATAACTCTTCGCGAGTCTGCATCGAATCGATAACGCCGGCTTGAGTTCCGTCGCGACGGATGGCTTCGTAAACGTTCTCGGCCGCCTTGTTCATCGCGCGGAAAGCAGACAACGGATACAAGATCATTCCCACACCATTAGCGCCGAGTTCGTCGCGGGTAAATAATGGAGTTAATCCAAACTCGGTGATGTTAGCCAAGATCGGCTTACCGACCGCTGCGGCAAACTTCTTATAACTTTCCAGATCGCGGATCGCCTCAGGGAAGACAAAATCAGCACCGGCTTCGATGTAGGCAAGTGATCTTTCAATCGCGGCATCAATTCCTTCGATTGCAATCGAATCAGTGCGCGCCATAATTCCGAAATCTGCATCGGTGCGCGCATCAACGGCAGCTTTAATGCGATCAACCATTTCGCCTTTGCTGACAATCTCTTTATTCGGGCGATGGCCACAACGCTTTGCCTGCACTTGATCTTCAATGTGCATTGCAGCTGCTCCTGCTTTGATTAAATCCTTTACCGTGCGACCGATATTAAAAGCCGATGGTCCAAAACCAGTGTCTGCATCAACTAAGAGCGGCAGGTCGCAAACTCCGGTGATGCGACGAACATCAGTTAAGACATCTTCTAAAGTTGTTATTCCAAGGTCTGGAACACCCAGTGAACCTGCGGCGACTCCGCCACCAGATAAGTAAATGGCGCGGTATCCAGCGCGCTTTGCCAGCAGCGCGTGATTGGCATTTATTGCGCCAACAATCTGCAACGGCTTCTCTTCTTGCAGCGCCTTCTTAAACTTACTTCCGGCCGATTCTGGCTTCATCTGCGCATTCTAATCAGCCTTGAACGACGATGCGAACAACGCTTTCCGGCGT
>CAZLTK010000034.1:0-2435 GCA_964562535.1 uncultured Candidatus Planktophila sp. | reverse complement strand
CTCGCGGAGTTCGGCATCGATCCCCCGAGGTTTGCGCGCCATCTGCTTGCGCTTCTTGCGATTGATAAAGAGATAGATAACTGCCGCAAGCGCCAATAGTTCGAACATTTCCGCCTCCTTGTGAGTACAAGTTCGCCACCTGCTATTGCAGACGGGCATAGGACTACCTAGATTTAGACTCTAATCCAGCGCGCCGACAACCGCACTGGGCGCATAAAAAGCGGCAAAAGAAACGGTGAAGTAGCCATGAAAACTCGTTCAGCGCTTCGCATCGCAATCGCCTTACTCCTGGCTGCAACCACTCTTACCCCCGCCAGCGCCGCCGATCCTTTTCCGATGCCGCCTGAACCAAAGTGGTGGAAGCAAACCGGCCTAACCGATATTCGCTATGGCCAATGGATTCCTTGTCGCGATGAATGGCAGATTACAAACGATTGCGTATCAGCTATCCACCTCTATAAATCAGATGGAACTGATGTTGGACCTCTTACCTATCAACCGCCCAAAGATTTCAAACCAAGTGAGGCTGTGCAGTATTGGCTGGTCGTTAACTCCCCTCAAGGTGAACCAATTGAAAACTCTGCTTATGTAAAAGATGAGGTCAACTCTATTTCCCATTGGAAATTACCTGCAGGAATAACCAATAGCGATGGCACGGATGTGGTGCATGCATACGTTCACCTTATGAATGGCAGCTTGCAGATCAATACCATTGCATTTAGCCAGACTCAAGGCTCGCTTCCTGAAGGCTACTATTTTGAATTTAAATTAAAGAGCAGTGGATTTGCCAAGAAAATCAAGTGGGTTCTTTCTAATGTGCGCGATCCAGAGGTAAGCGTTGCTGGCGACATAATCACCGTAAAGGGACTTCCAGAAAATAGCCCCTCTGCAAACGTTGGCGATCAAGTATGCGAACAGAATTTACTTAAAGCCAGGTCCACTCAAAGAAACATCGCAGTAAATATGATTTATTACGATGCAGGTAATAAGACAGGTGAAACTCGCCCCGATGATGTAATCCTCGGAACCAACGGCTGGTGGTGTCTTAGTGATTTCCGCTTTGATCGCGATAACCAGCAGATCGTTGTAAAGGTTGGCAACGTTCACTTCGATGAATTCGGTAACGAAATCCAAGGTTGGATGGAGTTAAAGATTAAAGGCAACCGTGCTCGTGATTGGTGGGGAATCGACCCAGCAATCGCCGCCGGATATGCCAAAGTGGAAGTTTCTTATCAAGATGGAACTAAGAAAATAGCTACCGTTAGCGCTAAATATGATTCGAAGAACGATTGGATCAACCTGCGCGCCTACGGCTTTACTTACTCATCTCCACAATTGGCGGTTAGTTTCAAGGGGCCAGAGCAAGCAGTGAAGCAGCCTGTCCAAGCAACAAAGACAGTTGCGCCAAAGAAATCCACGATCACTTGCGTGAAAGGCAAGACCTCAAAGAAGGTAACTGGCGCACCACCTAAGTGCCCAACTGGCTTTAAAAAGAAGTAGCTAAAAGGCGCGTAAAAACGCTGATCCAATTACTCTTTAGGCATGTCGCAGCTGATCTATATTCCTTTTGATCACCTGCACCGCAAATTTGGCGTACTCAAGAACGCTGACCCGAAACAAGATGTAATTGTCATGGTCGAAAGCGCGCGCATGACCACCGGTCGCAACTGGCACCCGCAACGCCTTCACTTTCTTATCTCCTCCGCCCGTCACTTCGCACAATCACTGCGCGATGAAGGTTTTACCGTGGAATACGAGAAAGCCTCAACTACAACCGATGGCTTAACCAAGGTTCAAAAGAAATATAAATCCCACAAGTTAATCTGCGCCGAACCTTCATCGCATCGCCAGATGGAACAACTCAAAGAGTTCGGTGCTGAATTCGTTGAAAATGATTTCTTCTTAACCACCCGCAAGCACTTCTTTATCTGGGCAGATTCGCAGAAGAGTTATCTGATGGAGACTTTCTATCGCGCACAACGTGCTCGCTTAAATATCTTGATCGAAAACGGCAAACCAACAGGGGGTGCCTGGAACTTCGATAAAGAGAACCGCTTGCCTCCCCCAAAAAACTACACCTGGCCCAAGTATTTAGAACATAAACCAGATGCCATAGATCTTGAGGTCGGCAAAGAACTGGGCTTCACACCAACTGCTACTTGGGCGACTACCCGTAAGGGCGCACTTGCTCAGCTAAATAACTTCATCGAAAACCACTTCGCAACATTTGGACCATACGAAGATGCGATGGCAATCGATAACTGGGCGCTCCACCATTCACTGCTTAGCCCTTACCTAAACAATGGATTGCTGCATGCCAGCGAAGTTATAGATGCTGCAGTGAAGAAGTTCAACACCGGCGCCGTACCAATCGAGTCCGCTGAAGGCTTTATCCGCCAGGTAATTGGCTGGCGCGAATATGTAAATGGTATGTA
>CAZLTK010000033.1:0-8986 GCA_964562535.1 uncultured Candidatus Planktophila sp. | reverse complement strand
TTACGGAATTCGATGTTCTTTTCGATACCTGTGTGCAGGTAACCGATACCGCAACGAACTTCAGTAACAGTTTCGCCTTCAAGTTCTAGAACCAAGCGAAGTACGCCGTGTGTAGATGGGTGCTGTGGACCCATATTTACAACAACACGTTCTTCTTTTGCTTGACCAATTTCAGTTACGAGTGAATCCCAATCGCCACCAGTTACGGAAAAAACTGTGCCTTCTGTGGTCTCGCGTGATGATGCATATGGATCCGCGTATGTGCTCACTTGTAAGACCTCCGATCTGATGGAGGTGGTGTAACTGCGCCCTTGTATTCAACGCCGATTCCGCCAAGTGCGTAATCCTTACGTTGTGGATGTCCTTGCCAATCATCTGGCATCAAGATGCGAGTAAGTCCTGGGTGGCCATCAAAGATGATTCCGAACATGTCGTAAGTTTCGCGTTCGTTCCAGTTTGATCCAGCCCAAACTTCAACAAGTGATGGAATATGTGGATCGACATCAGGCACAGAAACTTCGAGACGAATACGTTGGTTATTTGTCACTGATAACAAGTGATAAACCGCATGTAATTCACGATTTGTATCTTCTGGATAGTGAACACCAGATACACCCATCGACATTTCAAATTTCAATTTATCGCGCAAGATAAGTGCTACTTCAACTAAACGCTCGCGTTTGATGTGAAGTGTTAGCTCGCCACGATCAACAACAACGCGTTCGATGGCATCGGCAAAATCTGGGTAAGCACGTTCTAGATCATCAGCAACTTGATCGAAATAACCACCAAATGGGCGCTGTGAAGAGCCTACAGAAGCAGTTGCCCGAACTAGCCCACCGTAACCAGAGGTATCCCCTGTGCCGGCAGCGCCAAACATTCCGTGTTTATCTTTGTGTTGCTCATCAGACATTTAAGCCAGCAACCCCTTCAACTGATGGGTTGGTACTGCAGCCATTGCCGCCGCTTCAACTTCCTTTATAACTTTTTCGCGGTTAGGTCCGAGTTTTTCGTCGTAAATCTGATCATGCAATTTAAGAATTGCATCCATCAACATTTCCGGACGTGGTGGACAACCTGGCAGATAAATATCAACTGGTACTACGTGGTCAACGCCTTGCACGATTGCGTAGTTGTTAAACATTCCGCCAGATGATGCACATGCACCCATTGCGATAACCCACTTTGGTGCAGCCATTTGATCGTAAATCTGGCGAAGCACTGGAGCCATCTTGTTTGAAACGCGACCGGCAACGATCATCAAATCTGCTTGACGTGGGGATGCGCGGAAAACTTCCATACCAAAACGTGCGAGATCGTAACGACCTGCACCTGCAGCCATCATCTCAATTGCGCAACATGCCAAACCGAAAGTTGCTGGCCAAAGGGAATTTTTACGCATATAACCCGCAAGTTTTTCAACTGAGGTTAAAACGATTCCGCTAGGTAACTTCTCTTCTAATCCCACTCGAGGCCTCCGCGACGCCAGACATATGCAAATGCAACGAAGACTGTTCCGATAAAGATCGCCATTTCAACTAAACCAAATAGTCCAAGTTGATCAAAGGTGACAGCCCATGGATATAAGAAAACGATTTCAATATCAAAGATGATAAAGAGCATCGCGGTTAGGAAGTACTTAACTGGAAAACGTCCACCTTGTGCTGCTTGCGGTGAAGGTTCGATTCCGCACTCGTACGCTTCTAGCTTTGCGCGGTTGTATCGAGCAGGTCCGGTAACAGCGGCTGCAGCAAGAGAGAAAATTGCGAAGCCAAAACCAACGGCTGCAATAGCCAGAATCGGAATATATGGATTGCCGGTCACAAGCGAAATCCTAAGGTGGCCATGGGGGTGGTCGTGACCGTTAAGCCTTTACGCCTCTGTGAACTGCAACAACCCCAAAAGTTAAGTTCTGCCAACCGACTTGGCTCCAACCAGCAGCCTCGATCTTGGCGGCGAGCGCCTCTTGATTTGGCCAGGCCCGGATCGATTCGGCCAGATAGATATAGGCATCTGGGTTTGAAGAAGTCCGCTTCGCGATCGCCGGAAGGGCGCGCATTAAGTAATTGGTATAGATGGTGCGGAAGGGGCGCCAGGTTGGGCTGGAGAACTCGGCGATAACGATCCGGCCGCCCTTTTTCGTCACACGTAGGGCTTCCGCGAGGGCTTTATCTACATCTGCGGTATTACGCAGGCCAAAGGAGATGGTCACGACATCAAATTCGCCATCAGCAAAAGGCAGATTTAGGGCATCGGCAAAGGTAAAGGGCAGGTGGGGACGCACTCTTCGGCCTGCAGCCAGCATTCCTTCAGAGAAATCGGCTGGGATCACATCGGCGCCGGCGGCTGCCAGCGGCTCTGAGCTCGATCCCGTGCCTGCAGCCAAGTCCAAGATCTTCATCCCGGGCTTTGGGGCGATGATCGCGGTGGTAGCGCGGCGCCAAGCCTTGGTCCGGCCCAGGCTGAGCAGATCATTTACGAGGTCATAGCGCTTGGCCACCCCATCAAACATTGCGGCGACTTCATCGGGGTTTTTATCCATATTTGCGCGCGACATAGGCCAAGTCTCTCGCAATAGTAGGCTCACTCACAACTCCAAAGCCGCAAAGGGGAAGTAAATGTCGATCTCAACGGGATCACTTCGGGCAACGGTCTTTCCTCGCAGCACCGCGCTAACACATGCCACCTTCATCGTCGGCGGAACTTTGTTCATTGCCGCTTTGGCACAAATTGCTGTTCCTGTTCCGGGATCCCCTGTTCCTGTGACTGGTCAAACGCTTGCCGTTTATTTAATTGGAACCACTTATGGTGCACGACTTGGGTTTGCAACTTTTGCTACATATTTACTTGCTGGAATTGCAGGCGCACCAGTTTTTGCTGCAGCAACAGGTGCAACTAGCCACGGTCTTGCTCGTTTAACTGGTGCAACTGGTGGTTATCTAATCGGAATGCTAGTAGCCACATTTGTTCTTGGCGCGCTCGCAGATCGCAAAGCCGATCAGAAATTTAAAACTTCATTTCCAGCGTTAACTTTGGGAAGCGCAATTGTCTTTGCCTTTGGATTGGTCTGGTTAAAAACATCGCTAGATCTCTCTTGGGCAGCAACAATCAGCGCAGGCCTTACTCCATTTATCTTCGGCGAACTTTTGAAGATCGCAATCACTGCAACTTCTCTGCCACTGATTTGGCGCAAGATTTCACAAAAGTTAAATCGATAACATTAATTTTTATGCCGCAACTTATCCCCGTTACTACTGCGCGCCTGGGCGAGCACTTACCGCTGCTGGAGCTACTTCCAGATAGCGCACCTGTTACATGGGTTCGCGGCGGTGATGGCTTAGTTGGGTGGGGCTCTTACGCAACCACAAAGGTAAGCGGCCCAAATAGATTTAACGATGCTCGCATATGGTGGCATCAGCAGCTAGAAAAACTCGCTATCTCTGATTCAGTTCACGTAAGCGGTACTGGGCCAATACTTTTCACCTCTTTCTCTTTTGATCAGAACGAAGATTCCGTTCTGGTAATTCCAGAAGTCATTGTTGGAATGCGCAATGGCAGTTCTTGGATCACATGGGTCGGCGATCAAGCCCAGCCAAAACTGGCTGAGAGCGCACAGATGCTTGAAGATGCTGAATACAACTGGGGAGATGGATCGCTTAGCCCAGGCGAATGGCAGATTCGCGTTGCCCAAGCAATTAAAGAGATTGAAAGTACCAAACTAGAAAAAGTTGTCCTTGCCCGCGATCTAAAAGTTAACTCACATCGCGCAATTGATCCACGAAAAATTCTTCGCAACTTAAGCGCTGAATATCCATCGACATGGATCTTTGCCGTCGATGGCTTAATCGGTGCAACACCTGAACTCTTGCTCCGTTTATCTCGTGGCATGGTTACATCACGCGTACTTGCCGGAACGATCAGTAAAACCGGCGATGATGAGAGAGATCTAGCACTTGCCGCATCCCTTGCGCGATCATCTAAAGATCTTGAAGAGCACGAATATGCAGTCAGATCAGTAGCAGATGCACTCGATCCTTTCTGCACATCAACGAATGTTCCTGAATCCCCATTTGTTCTTCACTTAGCAAATGTTATGCACCTTGCCACAGATGTAACTGGCGCACTCATCGAAAGTAAGAAGAGCGTTGATGCTTTTACAATTCTTGAGAAATTACATCCTTCTGCTGCTGTATGCGGCACACCCACCGAGATTGCTGCGAAGCTGATTAAAGATATTGAAGGTATGCCACGTGGCCGTTACGCCGGTCCGGTTGGTTGGTTAGATGCTCGTGGTGATGGTGAACTAGGTATTGCACTTCGCTGTGGACAAATTACTGAAAATGAACTGCGCATCTTTGCGGGCTGCGGAATTGTGGCTGGCTCCAACCCTGAGAAAGAGTTAACCGAGAGCAACGCTAAATTTGCCCCGATGCGAAGCGCACTTTCTTAAGCTTTAAAGCGATTTCATCTTCTCTGCCAGATCTTTAATTAGATCGGCATTTGCTTCACGGTTAGGAACATCAAGTACAACAACGCTTAGCCCCTTAATAGGTGCTGCTATCTCTTTAATTAATTCTGCGGCGTTATCGATAGTTTTTGCGTTAATACCCATGGATTTGGCGATCGCCGCAGGATCTAGCCCGTGTGGTGTTCCAAAGACTTCTTCAAATCCTTCAACTCCACGCTGTGGCAGAGTTGAGAAAATGCCACCGCCGTCGTTATTTACAACAAAAATCTTGAGATTTACCTGGTCGTGATGAATTAATCCAGTTAAGTCATGTAAGAAAGCTAAATCTCCAAGTACTGCGATAGCCGAACCGTGATGTGTGGCAACACCCGTTGCGGTTGAGATATTTCCATCAATGCCTGCCAGACCACGATTGGCATAGGTAATGACTCCTGATCGTGCAGCTGCAAATGCTTCAAGGTCTCTAATGGGACGCGATGATGAGATAAACAGCGCGGTATCTGCAGGAAGGCTGGCTGCAATCTCGCGAGCAATAAGTGGTTCAGACCAGCTTGAAACATCTTTCACAACTTTTGCAGTGCGTTCAGAATATTTCTGCCATTTAGCGATCCATTCAGGATCGGCAGGCGCAACATAAAGTTCGGGAAGATCAGTAAAGCGCTTATCTGCCGCGCGATCGGAATCCACTGTTGCAATGCGCGGATCAATAACAAATGTTGAACGTGCAGATTTAATGAGTGCGTTAACTGATCTAGACAGCGTTGTGCGGCCAATTACGATCACGGTATCTGGAGCCAAATCTTTAACGATTGGCGTTGCCGTTAGAAATAAACTGGCATGGGCGTTTGCCTGTGCAAATGTCAGTGGATCCTCACTGATAACCGGCCATCCGAGAGATTCAATAAATGCGCTAACTGCGGCAACTTCAAGTCCGCCGCGATCGTGCCCAATTACCAAAAGTCCGCGAGTAGATTTGGTAGCAAGAGTTCCTGGCTTCTTGCGATCAAATACTTTTGGTGGATTTACCTTTAAACCATCGAGCCACACATTGTTATCGTCACCTAGAAGTGGTTCTTCAAATTGCACATTGATATGAACTGGCCCGGTTTGAAGTGCGTTAAGTGGAAGCTCTAACGGATAGGCCCCACCAGAAACATCGGAGAAGTAACGAACTGCTTTGCCAAAGATGCGTGCTTGCTCTGTAGTTTGGTTAGCACCAGTGCGACGAAGTTCTGCCGGACGATCTGCGGTAATAACAAAGAGTGGAATATTTGAATGTGATGCTTCCAAAACTGCTGGATGGTAATTAGCAACGGCTGTTCCGCTGGTGCAGATAACTGGCACGGGACGATTACTGGCTTTTGCTAGACCAAGTGCGTAGAAAGCAGCGGTGCGTTCATCGATGCGGATATGTAACTTAATCAAGCCGCGCTTTTGTGCCGCAATGAGTGCAAGAGATAAAGGTGCGTTGCGAGATCCTGGTGAAATAACTGCATCAGTTATTCCGGCCTCAAGAATTTGGCGAATGATTACGTGAGCAAGTTGGGTTGCTTGGTTCATGCGATTAGCTCCCAAGTATTCATGAGGCGATCTTGCCACCATTTATATCTCTCTGGTGAAACTTCCAAGCCCTCGAAATTTGGATCGATTCGCTTTACTTCAATTTCTCCGTTAACAATCGGTAGTGCACCAATATTTGCTGAGAGCAGTGAACCTGTGGCAAGTCCGCAATCAAAATTCATCTCGTTAAATGAGGCGGCCAGCGCCAGACCGTGGGAAATTCCTACAGCGCTTTCCAATGCGCTGGAAACGACTATCGGTAAATTATGGTGCTGCGCTAATTGATGTGCGCGCACGATTCCGCCTAGTGGTTGCACTTTTAGAGCCAAGATATCCACTGCATCGTTTAGATCTACTGCGAATGGATCAGCAGATTTTCTAAGTATTTCATCCCCAGCGATTGGAATATCTACCTTTAGCTTTGCCTTTAATTCGCGCAGCTCTTCAACGCTCTGACAAGGTTGTTCAACGTATTCAATCGCACCAATGTTTTCGTAGATTGATCGCAAGTTAGTTATTGCAGTTGCAACGTTCCAACTCCCGTTTACATCGATTCTCAATTTAGCGTTAGGTCGAAGCGCGCGAACTTTGGTAAGGCGAGCGATATCTTGACTTAAGTTATCGCCCACTTTTACTTTAAAGGTATTTACCCCAGGAAATATCTCGACAATTCTTTCGATATCACTGGGCTCATTCAGCGCAGGGATAGTTCCATTTACTTTTACTTTGCTCCTCTTCAGTTCTAGCCATGGCTTGGTTGCGGCTTCAATTGCCGATTGCAGCCAAGGGACACATTCACTCGGTTGGTATTCCAGAAATGGTGAAAACTCTCCCCATCCAGCGACGCCTTGAAAGAGCGCTACTTCGCGAATCTTTATCCCGCGGAAGTTTGTCTTAGTAGGTAGCGCAACAACGCGCATTGTGGAGAAGAGTTCTTGCGACATATTTAATTGGCCAAAGTTAAGGTCGCTTTGGAAACTTTCCAAAATCTGGAGCGCGCTTTTCTTTATAAGCATCGCGGCCTTCTTGTCCTTCTTCGCTTAAGTAAAAGAGCAGCGTGGCATCGCCCGCAAGTTGTTGAATTCCGGCAAGTCCGTCATCGGCGGCGTTCATTGATGATTTAAGTAGGCGAAGAGCAAGTGGAGAGTTACGCAGCATCTCGCGGCACCATGAAACAGTTTCAGCTTCAAGTTCTTTAAGTGGAACTACAGTGTTAACAAGTCCCATGGCGAGCGCTTCTTGCGCATCGTATTGACGAGTCATAAACCAAATTTCGCGGGCCTTCTTCTGTCCAACGCTTGCGGCAAGTAAACCTGAACCGTAACCACCATCAAATGAACCAACCATCGGACCAGTCTGCCCAAACTTTGCGTTATCTGCCGCAATTGTTAAATCACAAACAACGTGCAGAACATGTCCGCCGCCGATCGCCCAACCAGCAACCATCGCAACCACTGGTTTAGGAGTGCGGCGAATTTGAATTTGCAGATCCAAAACATTTAAGCGGCCAATACCTTTTTGTGCCAGCGGATCTTCACCGAGATAACCATCATCTCCACGCACGCTGATATCTCCGCCAGAACAGAAGGCTTCATCGCCGGTTCCGGTAAAGATGATTACGCCGACATCTGAGTTATCGCGCGCAAGTGAGAAAGCTTCTTGTAATTCAATAATTGTTTGGGGGCGAAATGCGTTGCGCACTTCTGGTCGATTGATCGCGATCTTGGCCATACCTTCGGCTACTTGATAGGTGATATCGGTAAATTTCTCGCCACCTGCGCCAGTTGCCCACGCAGGGATAGAACGGTTACCAAATTCACGCTTGATCGGCTTGCTCACGATTCCTCCATCTTCGACTTCGAGCGATAGCCTACGCGTGCAATGGAGCAGACGTCACAACGAGAGATTCGTGCGATAGATCCCACGTGGGACCTCGCCGAGTTAATGGCGCGCCTTGCCAAAGCCCTAGTTGGAGATGGCCCGGCGCTTGCCCTTGGCCCAGTTTCAGTTGCCGGCGCCCCAGATCGCGTTGCTTTGGTAGTCAATACCAGCGGATCAACTGGGATAGCTAAAGAAGTTGGTTTATCGGCCAGTGCGCTTTTAGAAAGTGCCAAGAGCGCAAATAAATTTGTTGGTGCAAAGCCAGGACAAATCTGGTCTTTGTTATTGCCACTAACCCACATTGCAGGGATAAATGTTTTGGCTCGAAGTTTGGAACTTGGAACAGTGCCAATTGATGCCCGAGAAGTTACTGGCAAATACCCGTTCGCTGATTTCACTGCAGTTGTGCCGACTCAACTATTTCGTGCGCTAAATGGCGATAGTGATCTGTTGGAACATTTAATTTCTGCGCAAGCAGTATTGGTGGGTGGCGCAGCACTTTCTGCAGAACTTCGCGAAGCATCGCGCAACGCTGGCATCAACGTTATCGAGACTTACGGCATGACCGAAACATCAGGCGGATGTATTTATAACGGAACACCTCTGGACGGTACCGAATATGAAATTGACGATCTTGGAGTAATTTCAATATCTAGTAAATCTTTGGCTACAACTTATCTAAATGATCCAAAATCTTGGGATGAGAAGATCCGTAACGGCTACTTTGTCACAACTGATCTTGGATATATTGAAGATGGAAAACTTTTCGTAACCGGCAGAAGTGATGACCTGATTATCTCTGGTGGCGAAAATATTTCGTTAGCTGAAGTCGAAAGAATCCTTTCAACTACTTTCTCTGGAATTGATTGTGCAGCATTTGCAGTATCTGATCCACAATGGGGCCAATCTCTTCAATTAGCGATTGCTGGCGATGTTAAGCCAGAGCAATCAGCGATAAACGAATATCTCTCTTCACAAATTTCAAAAGCGGCAAAGGTAAAGAATTTCTTATATGTAAGCCAACTCCCCCGTACTGCCCTTGGCAAAATTGATCGCCGCAAACTAGCTGAGTTAGCA
>CAZLTK010000032.1:0-9282 GCA_964562535.1 uncultured Candidatus Planktophila sp. | reverse complement strand
GCAGGTGGCGCAGTTCAACGCACCGGCAAGATCGGATATCTGCCACAAGATCCCCGCACTGGTGAAGATCAAGGCACAGTTATTGAAAGAATTTTATCAGCGCGCGATTTAGATCAAATTGCAGCGCGTATGACCCAAGTTGAAGAAGAGATGGCAACTACTGAAGGCGCTGCTCTCGAAAAAGCAATGGAGCGTTATTCACGCGTTGATGCCGAGTTCCAAGCCGCCGGTGGTTATGCCGCAACATCTGAAGCAGAAGCCATCGCAACTTCTCTTGGCGTCTCTGAGGCAGTCTTTGGCAATCAGTTAGACACACTTTCTGGTGGTCAGCGCCGACGAATCGAACTTGCCCGCATCTTGTTCTCGGGCGCCGAAACTCTGCTGCTCGATGAGCCAACGAACCACTTAGATGCTGACTCAATTATCTGGCTTCGTAACTACTTAAGCACTTACTCGGGCGGACTGGTCATCATCTCTCACGATGTGAATTTGATCGAACAAGTTGTAAATAAGGTCTTCTATATCGACGGTAACCGCAACGTGATCGATGTTTATAACCTCGGCTGGAAGCAGTATTTGCTCCAGCGCGAACAAGATGAACACCGCCGTAAGAAAGAGCGCGCCAACGCCGAAAAGAAAGCTGAGATCCTGCAGAAGCAGGGCGAGAAGATGCGCGCTAAGGCGAGCAAAGCAACTGCCGCTCAAGGCATGTTACGTCGTGCCGAAAAACTTAGATCTTCCCTTGAAGATGTTCGCGTTAAAGATAAGGTCGCAAAGTTGCGCTTCCCAACGCCATCACCGTGTGGCAAAACTCCCCTATCTGGAGAAGAGCTCTCTAAGAACTACGGTTCACTTGAAATCTTTACCGACGTTTCTTGCGTTATCGACAAGGGCTCCCGCGTTGTCATCTTGGGGCTAAACGGTGCCGGCAAGACAACGCTGCTAAAGATCCTGGCCAACCAACTTGAATCAGATACCGGAAAAGTTGAGCATGGCCATGGCTTAAAACTTGGTTATTACGCCCAGGAGCACGAAATGCTCGACTTCGAACGCACGATTCTAGAAAACATGATGTCTTCTAAAGATGACTTGCGCGAACCAGAAGCTCGCAATGTTCTTGGTTCATTCTTATTCGTAGGCGATGATGTTCATAAGCCGGTTAAGGTTTTATCTGGCGGAGAAAGAACTCGTTTAGCGCTCGCTACCTTGGTTGTATCTGCTGCTAACGTGCTGCTCCTTGATGAGCCCACAAACAACTTAGATCCCGCTTCCCGCGAAGAGATCTTGGGCGCGCTAACGGAATACCAAGGCGCAGTTGTCATGGTCTCTCACGATGAAGGTGCCGTACAGGCCCTCAAACCAGAGCGCGTGATCTTGCTGCCTGATGGCGATGAGGATATTTGGAAAGACGAGTACTTCGATCTCGTTGCAATCGATTAATTAAGCCCTATTTACAAAACTACTTGCGCTCCTGCGTTAAACGTTGCGATAGATAGATCGGCACAATGGAAACGACAATTAAGGCTGCAGCGACCACGTTGACAATTGGAGCCTGATTTGGCCGGAAGAGATTTTGGAAGATCCAAATAGGTAAAGTTGTTTGACCTGCGCCTGCCGTAAAGGTTGTCACAATGATTTCATCAAATGAGAGTCCAAATGACAGTAATCCTCCAGCAACTAGCGCATTTCTAATCATTGGGAAGGTGACCAGCCTAAAAGTTGTGATGCGATTTGCTCCAAGATCCATACTTGCTTCTTCATAAGTTGCACCCATTCTTCGGTAACGGGCCGCGACGTTATTGAAGACGACAACGACGCAAAAGGTCGCATGGCCAATTATTATCGTGAAGAAGGTTAGCCCTCCAAAAAAGTTGGTGAAGACGTTATTGAGGGCAATTCCGGTAACAATTCCAGGAAGCGCTATAGGTAGTACAAAAACGAGTGAAATTACATCTCTTCCGAAAAATGAATAACGAGCGATAGCTGCTGCTGCTAATGAACCTAAGATCAAAGCAATTATCGTGGCAAAAGTTGCCGTAAGGATTGAAAGCAAAATAGCGTCCTTGACACCAGGATTGGAGGCAGCCTTTGTCCACCACGTTGTTGTAAATCCTGTGGGTGGCCAGTTGAAAGATTTATTTTTGTTAAATGAGTTGATTACAACCAACATCAAGGGCACATAAATAAATGAGAGGCCAAAGCCCATGATTGCCCAAAGAATCACACGTGCTGTGCGAGAGAGGTTCATAAGTTATCCAGTGCTCCGGTTTTGCGAACTGAGGCTAGATACACAATCATCACAATGACCGGGATCAGAGCAACGGCGGCGGCAAAAGGTAGATTTAATGCGAAATTTTGATAAACGACATTTCCTAGCATTTGGAATGTGCCACCCAGGATCTGAACGGTGATGTAATCACCGAGACTAAGCGAGAATGTAAATAAAGATCCGGCGATGATCGCCGGCCATGTGATTGGCAAAATGACCTTCAAGAAAGTTCGAAGTGGCTTAGCCCCTAAATCTGATGAGGCATCGATAATTGAATCAGGCAGTTTCTCCATGCCGGCATAGATTGGTAACACCATGTATGGCAGCCACAAATATGACAGCCCAATTATGACTGCAACCATGCCAAAGCCCGGACTAGATAATCCAAGAGGTTCAACCAACCAATTTAAAAAACCACTATCCGGGGCCATCATGGTTCGCCAGGCATAAATTTTGACTAGATATGAAGCCCATAAGGGAGTGATAACGAGCGCGATTAATACGGGCCGGGATTTTGGCTTTGCAACTCTAGCAATGAAAAATGCCATTGGAATTGCAAGTACAGCACAAATGATTGTCACAGCGACCGCAACACCTACGGTGCGCACCGTGACATTGAAGTAAGCCTTATCAGTTAACACATCTATGAAGTTAGATAATGTAAATTCTCGGACGACCTTGCTGGTGAAGGTATCAATTTTCCAAATACTTGTTATAAATAAAGCACCTAGTGAGCCAACGTAAAGAACTCCCAACCAAGCCACCGGTAGAGATAGCAGCGCAGTAATACGAGCCCACAAATGTGAGTGGAAGTATCTGCGGGCTGTCTTCGGAAAACTCATGATATCTAAGGAGTCATTTCGTTGTAGTTGGAATGGTTAAGAGGGTGTGGGCACCTCTTGCGAAGTGCCCACACCTTTCAAGCGATTAAGAGTTTCTAAAGCTTGACCAAGCCTTAACCCATTCGGCATACGGAATACATTTAACATCCGTACGTCCATCTAGGCACTCTTCTGTTGGAGTCTTCCAGTAGTAGACATTTGACCAGTAGTCAGTTTCTTCTGCATGGTATGACTCGCAGTGTGTTTTGCTTGCGGTTAGGGCACAAGCTTTTGAGTTCGCTGGCGCTTCGCCAAAGTACTCTGCAGCTTGAGCGTTAGTTGCTGGAGAAATAATCCAGTCCAACCACTTGTAAGCACAGTCAATTGATTCAGTGTTCTTAGAAATCATCCAAGTATCTGACCAACCTGTTGCGCCTTCCTTTGGCTTTACAGCACCAACAGTTGCCTTTTCACCGTTTAGAACGTTAGCAATAACTTGCCATGAGGTTCCGGCAACGATGCTTCCTGCCTGAACAGCAGCAACATACTTGGTGTAATCAGCCCAGTACTCAGCAACAAGTGGCTTCTGTTGCTTTAGCAACTCCATCGCAGCATCAAACTGAGTTTGATCGAGCGCATATGGATCTGTGATTCCAAGTTCTGGCTTAGTGGACATCAAATAAACAGCGGCATCAGCGATGTAGATCGCTGAATCATAGGCTGTGATCTTTCCCTTAAGTGGTGAGTTTGGCTCCCACACCACAGACCATGAATTTGGCGCTGGCTTTACTTTGTCGATGGTGTACTGCAAAACGTTTGCACCACGGCCATGTGGAACTCCGTAGTTAACGCCATCGATTGTGTTCCAAGGACGATCCTTCAAATTCTCGAATATATCTGCATAATTCGGAATCAAATCAAGATTTACCGGCTGAAGATCTCCACCGAAGATAAGACGTAGAGATGCATCACCTGATGCACTTACAACATCGTAACCACCACTTTGCATCAACTGAACAGCTTCATCAGATGTTCCGTAAGTCTTTACATTGACTGTACAACTGGTTGCTTTCTCAAATGGTGTTACCCAGTCGACATTTGGATCGGTTGATCCATCTTCTGCATAACCTGGCCAGGCAAGAACATTTATAGTTCCAGCTGTATCTTTAATTGGGCCTGCGTACGCGCCACCTGCTGAGTCGCTATCTGAACTTGAGCAGCCGCTCAGAATTAGCGCTCCTGCCGCAATTGCAATCGCGGACTTTCGAACTCGTGTGATCTTCACTCGTGTCCCTTTCTGTCGCACCTTTGCGACACCGCACTGGAATTTCCAGTACGCCTCTCAACTGCTAGCTAGTTGAGAATTCTATTTTTCAACCCGGAACTCACTTTCGATGTCCCAACTGACAGTCACCTTTGAATTACGCATTGTGGCAACGGAAGTTGCGCTCTCTGATGTGTTTTGGCGAAGTGCCATTAAGGAAATACCGACATCTAAATCAACTAGAAACCTAGTTGCTGGCCCCAAGTACTCCACCTCACGAATCTGGCCCGTTGCACTGCGACCACCAGGGCGCTGTGATGCAATTTCAATCTTTTCGGGCCTAACAAGCCAAGTGCCGGACTTGCCCAGCAAACTCTGGGCAGCGTCTCCAGAAATCAGATTAGAAATGCCTACAAAACCTGCGACAAATGAATTGGCTGGATTTTCATAAATCTTGGCGGGTGCGTCAAGTTGTTGAATCTTTCCTCTATCAAATACAGCCACGCGATCTGACATGGTTAACGCTTCTTCTTGATCATGTGTAACAAAAATGAAGGTAATTCCGACTTCTCTTTGCAACTCTTTCAACTCAATCTGCATTTGCTCCCGCAGCTTAAGATCAAGTGCTCCAAGCGGCTCGTCCAGTAGCAATACTGCTGGACGATTTACTAGCGCTCTTGCCAACGCAACACGTTGTCTTTGACCACCTGATAGTTGATTGGGTTTCCTATTTTCGTATCCCTCAAGACGCACCTGCCGCAAAGCAGACATCGCTTGCTCGCGACGATCATTCTTGGCGACGCCTTTTACTCGTAATCCGTATTCGATATTGGAGATAACATCCATATGAGGAAAAAGTGCGTAATCTTGAAAGACAGTATTAACATCACGTTCGTAGGCTGGCAAATGTGTAATCTCTTTACCGTTTAGATGAATTTCTCCACTATCTGGAGACTCAAAACCGGCGATCATGCGAAGAACCGTTGTCTTACCTGAGCCTGATGGCCCTAACAGGGTTAAAAATTCACCTTGATAGATATCTAAATCGACTCCGTCAACAGCACGAACAGCTCCAAAACTCTTGGTCAATCCACGCAAAGAGATTATCGCGGCGCTCGCTGCACTCACCTGGCCGACCCCGTTTCTGCCTAAAAGTTGACATCACATTACTTTAAAACAGACTCATCAGTAAGCGTTTACCACTAATTTTCAATGGAAAATTCTCGGCTAAGCCACGTTTAAAAGATTGGCTGGCTCCTACGCATAGGTCAAAAAGCTGGCGCGCTTGACGTAAAGTTAAGACATGCGCCTTATTCGCAAACTTCTGCAGATTCTTTTAGGCGCCACTTTAATTTACACGGGGACATTGCATTTAACGACCAGCCGCCAGGAATTCCAAGCACAAGTACCGCCTTGGGCCCCATTTTCACCAGATTTCATTGTGCTGGCATCCGGGGTTGTTGAAATTATTCTTGGCTTGGCTCTTATTAGCCTGCAACGTAGAAAAGTAGTTGGAATAGCAACTGCGCTTTTCTTTGTTGCAATTTTCCCTGGAAATATCTCCCAGTTTGTAAATGGTATAGATGCCTTTGGGTTAAATAGCGATCGAGCACGCGCCATCCGTTTACTGTTCCAACCAGTACTAGTTCTATGGGCGCTTTGGGCAACTGCCGCTTTGCCAAACGGTTTTTTTAAAAAAGTATTCTCGTTAGTTAAGCAGATCATCACCGGCAATAAACTTGCCACGATTACAGGCGTATTAATTGGTGGGGTGGCCACTAGATTTCTAGAAGATGGAAACCTCTTGGTTACAACCGTTCTAACGGGCATGACTACAGCGATGACCTTAATTATCTGGCTAACTGTGAAGAAAGTTAAGCAGAAAATTTCTAATTAAGCGTCGATTCGGTCGCGATCGATTTCAGCCGTTGAGATAAATTCTTTACGTGGGGCGACATCGTTACCCATAAGAAGTTCAAACATCGCCTCTGCCGCTGCTGCATCAGAGATAGTTATGCGGCGTAGGGTGCGTGCATCTGGATCCATTGTGGTCTCGCGGAGCTGATCAGCGTCCATTTCACCAAGGCCTTTGTAGCGCTGAATTGGTTCTTTCCACTTCTTGCCAGCCTTCTTCAAATCTGCAGTTACTTTCTTCATCTCATCATCTGAGTATGTGTAGATGTACTCACCTTTTTTGCCGCCGCCACCCATAAGTTCGATGCGGTGAAGCGGTGGAATCGCAGCAAAAACGCGACCGTCATCGATCATCGGCTTCATATAGCGATAGAGAAGAGTTAAGAGCAAGCAGCGGATATGCGCACCGTCAACGTCCGCATCTGACATCAAGATGATGCGGCCGTAGCGCGCATCGGCTAGTTCGAATGATTTTCCAGATCCAGCGCCGATTACCTGGATGATTGATGCGCATTCAGAGTTATCTAGCATCTGTGAAAGTGAGGCTTTTTGCACGTTAAGGATCTTGCCGCGAATTGGCAGGATCGCTTGGAATTCAGAGTTGCGCGCCGCCTTGGTTGTGCCAAGTGCGGAGTCACCTTCTACGATCAAAAGTTCGGTGCGAGTTACATCTTCAGAACGGCAATCAGAGAGCTTGGTTGGAAGGGCTGATGATTCGAGGGCGTTCTTGCGGCGTTGCAGGTCCTTATGAGTTCGTGCGGAAATACGTGTGCGCGATGCCGCAGCAACCTTTTCCAGAATCAAACGGCCATTGGCCTTATCAATACGACGAGTTGTGTTGAAGAATTCCTTCATCTTGTCGGCAACTACTGCAGAGACGATACGAGTTGCAGCTGCTGTTCCGAGAACTTCTTTGGTCTGTCCTTCGAACTGTGGCTCGGACATACGCACTGTGATTACAGCGGTGAGGCCTTCCATGATGTCATCTTTGATTACATCGGCTTCGTTCTTCTTCAGAGTGCCGGTGCTGCGAAGGGATTCGTTAAATGCTTTGGTTATCGCGCGCTCGAACCCTTGAACGTGGGTTCCACCCTTTGGGGTAGAGATGATATTTACGAAGGAGTGAACGGTGGCATCAAAGCCATCGCCCCACTTCATCGCAATATCTACTTCCATATCGCGTTCTACCTCAGTTGAAACCATATGGCCCTTATCGTCAAGGACTGGAACAGTCTCTTGGTAATGGCCGGTGCCGTAGATGCGGATTACTTCGCCTACTGGTTGATCAGGTTGTAAGAATTCACAGAACTCGGAGATTCCGCCCTTGTGATAGAAAGTTTGAGTTGTCGCAGCTTTGGTGCGATTGTCATTAACGATTAGCGTTAAGCCTGGAACTAAGAATGAGGTCTGACGTGCACGAGCGTAAACTTCTTCGATATCAAGCGATGCTTCCTTAAGGAAGATCTGGCGATCTGCCCACCACTTGATACGTGTACCTGTAACTTTTGCCGAAACTTTTCCGATTGTGCGAAGCCCTGATTGTGGTGTGAACTCCGCCTTTGGACCTTCGCCATCGAAGATGCCGGCAACGCCGCGCTTAAACGACATCCAGTAAATTTTTCCGTTGCGATCTACTTCCGCATCAAGACGTTCAGCAAGTGCGTTTACAACTGATGCGCCTACGCCGTGCAAGCCGCCAGATGCAGCGTATGAACCGCCGCCGAACTTTCCACCCGCGTGCAACTTTGTAAGAACAACCTCAACGCCAGTTAAACCAGTCTTAGGTTCTTTATCTACCGGAATACCGCGACCATCATCGTGTACTTCAATGGAACCATCTGCCTCTAAATTAATTTCAATCTTCTTGCAATGACCGGCAAGTGATTCATCTACTGAGTTATCGATAATTTCCCAGAGACAGTGCATGAGACCGCGTGAATCGGTAGAACCGATATACATACCTGGGCGTTTGCGAACTGCATCAAGGCCTTCAAGGACTGCTAGGTCTTTAGCGGTATAGGAATCTTCGGCATCGCCTAAAGCGGTGAGATCGAGTTGATCTCCAGCATCTTTAGAATTCTTGGCGGCCACGGAGGCAAAGGTTATCGGCGTAGTTGCAAGGATCTTGCGTTAACGCGCCGTAATAGTCTCAAATATTGGTAATTTCCCTATATCTTGGGGAATACGGTGAATTGCAACGCAAAAGTAACAATATTCCTCTATTTATTTCCTGCGGGGAATAAAGAGACATGGTTTGATGTTCCATAAGAAGTACCCCTTCCCACCTAAATGAACGGAGAGCGCGATGACCGAGCAAGTAATTCTCGAATCCACACCTCTTAATGCACTTGATCGTTGCGATCGTTGCGGCGCTCAGGCATATGTGCGAGCAACCCTCGCAACAGGTGGCGAACTAATGTTCTGTGCACACCACGGCAAGGAATACGCTGAAAAGCTAAAGGCTGTGGCTGTTGCAATCCAAGACGAGTCAGAGCGCTTGGTTGAATCAAAGAACTAATTAATCTTTATTAAGAAGACCCTTGTGCGATCCGTCGCAGAAGGGTTTTTCTTTTGATTGGCCACATCCGCAGAACTTTGGGTTCTCGAGTGTTTCAAGCACATTTCCATCAGCATCAACCAACTCGACCTCACCAGTAATGCGGATAGATCCGCTCTTAGGATTTATGAAGACTTTTGGCTTATCCATTTATTCCAGCTTTAATCTGGTTTTAATCTAGATAATCGCGAAGTGATTGCGAACGTGATGGGTGGCGCAACTTCGACATTGTTTTAGATTCGATCTGGCGAATACGTTCGCGAGTAACCCCGTGAACCTTGCCGATCTCATCAAGCGTCTTTGGCTGACCATCTGTAAGTCCGTAACGAGCCTTGATTACATCTGCTTCGCGGTTGGTGAGGCCGCCAAGGACCTGCATCAACTGCTCTTGCAAGATTGTGAAAGTCACAGATTCTTCCGGCTTAACTGCTTCAGAGTCTTCAATGAGATCTCCGAA
>CAZLTK010000031.1:0-9561 GCA_964562535.1 uncultured Candidatus Planktophila sp. | reverse complement strand
ACGGCCCATCAATTGCCTCACCTGAATATCCAATGTATTTCTTAAATGTTATGGCCGGTCCCGCGCCAGAGCGCAGTATGGCTTTCTGTGATGATCCAGCGCATCACTGGATCCGTGATTCCTGGAACGAACAAGTACAAGATCCACGTTGTCCAATGACTTCTGCACATGGAAAGGTAAGTAAATGAAGAAAGAGATCCGCATCGCAGTCCTTGGGTTAGGTTGGATGGGACAGGCGCATTCACGTTCTGCGCTGCGTATTCCTTCACTATTTCCAGATCGTTCATTTGAGCCTGTCTTGCAGGTCTGTGCTGATGTAGATCCTGCACGCCAAGAGAGCGCAGTAAAGAACTATGGTTTTAAGCGCGCCACCGGCGATTGGATGGAAGCGGCAACAGCCGATGATGTCGATGCTGTCTGGGTTACTGCTCCAAATATGTTGCATCTGCCAATGATTGAAGCAGCAACAAAAGCGGGTAAAGCAGTCTTTAGTGAGAAGCCAATTGGCGGAAAGCCAGAACAGACAGTTCAGGCATACAAGTTAGCAACAGCCGCTGGTGTTCCAACTGGCGTTGGATATAACTATGTCTGGGCACCTTTAGTGCTTCATGCCAAGAATCTCATTGCAAGTGGTGCACTTGGTGAAATTACACATTACCGCGGTCGCTTCTTGAGTATGTATGGCAGCGACGAACTCGGTCTTCTAACTTGGAGATTTAAATTAGCTGATGCTGGTTATGGAGTATCTAGCGACATTCTTAGCCATAGCGTTTCCATGGCACAGTTCTTAGTTGGCGGCATCTCAGAAGTTGTTGGAATGCAGAACACCACAATTAAGCAACGTCCGCTTCCAAGTGGCAACGCCGGACACTATTCACGCGGTAAGGCAACTGATCCAAAGGGTGATGTAGAAAACGAAGACTTCGCATCCATGCTCTGCACATTTGAAAACGGTGCGACAGGTACATTTGAAGTAAGCCGCACAGTCGTTGGCCCAGAGAGTCAGAACGCCTTTGAAATTTACGGCACTAAAGGCTCGTTGATGTGGAATTTAGAGAAGATCAATGAACTTCAGTATTACGAGTTAGGTAATTCGTTGAACACTGGCTATACCACTATTTACGGTGGAGATCGCTTCCCATTCCATGGCGCTTTCGTTCCGGGTCAAGCCAACGCTATTGGATTTGAAGATCTCGTTGCAATTGAAGATTATTCATTTATGCAATCAATCGCCGAAGGTACAAAGTTCGGACAGAGCTTTAAAGAGGCAGTTGATGTGGTCAGCGTTCAGCAGGCGCTCATCAACTCTTGGAGTTCACGTACTTGGGAGAAAGTTAAAGATTTAAGTCTTTAAACCATTCCAGAGATTCTGGGTTAGCTAACGCACCTAGGTTATCGATTGGCTCTTTATTGACCGCTCTCGTAACTGCTATCTCAACTAATTTTCCACTCTTTGTTTTAGGAAAATCGGGCGCCTGTAATATCAAAGCCGGCACATGGCGCGGGCTCGCTTTTCGCTTTAGCGCTTGCTTTATTTGGTCAGAAAGGTCAGATGACAGTTCGGAGCCTGGTTTTAATTTAAGAAAGAGAAGAACTCGAGTATCGCTCTCCCATTTCTGGGCTACCGCCAAACTTTCTAGAACTTCTTCGAACTCCTCGGTAATACGATATATCTCAGCCGTTCCAATTCGCACACCTGCAACATTTAAAGTTGCATCAGATCTGCCATGCATGATGAAACCAGATTCTTGTGTTGGCTCAACAAAATCTCCATGGGTCCAGATATCTGGAAACTTTTCAAAGTAAGAAGCGATGTACTTCTCATTTTGCTTATCTCCCCAGAAAAACAACGGCGCAGAAGGAAAAGTATTTGCGCAAACTAACTCACCTTTATCCCCAGGCTTTGTCAGACTTCCATCCGAATTCAGAACTTGCACATCCATGCCGAGTGCAGGAACTTGTATCTGCCCTGCAAAGACCGGGAGTTCTGGCCAGCCCAACATAAAGCAGCCACAAATATCGGTGCCACCAGAAATTGATGCCAAGTGGACCGCAGGTGAAACTGATTCATAGATATAAGAAAAGCCTTCATGGCTAAGCGGCGAACCAGTAGAAGCAATAGTTCTTAACTTTGAAAGGTTATGCGAGTGGCTCGGCTTAAGTTCGATCTTACGCAGTGAATCTATGTACTTTGCAGAAACTCCGAGAAAGGTTAACTCTTCCTTTTCTGCGATATCAAAGAGCCTTTCAGGTGCCGGATGCATCGGATTTCCATCGAATAAAACAATGCCAGCTCCAGTTGCAAGGGAGGCAACTAACCAGTTCCACATCATCCAGCCACAAGTCGTGAAGTAAAAGACTTTATCCCCATCGCGAATATCTAGGTGGTAACGCTGTTCACTTAAAGTCTTAAGCAGAACACCTGCTGCGCTATGAACAATGCACTTTGGCTTACCTGTAGTTCCAGATGAAAAGAGGATAAATCCGGGTCGGTTAAAGGAACCCTTAACTGATATCTCAGTCGTTCCTTCACTCGTGCTGAGCCATTCGCTAAATGAAAGATATGGGTTAGGTTTTGATCCGATAGAAACAACTTTAACTAGCGAAGGCAAACCAGCAACAATTTCACTGACTTTTTCTAAACAATCTATCTCCTTGCCGTTGTACTCATAGCCTGAAGTAACTAACAGAACCTTTGGTGAGATCTGCTGAAAACGATCTATAACAGTTGCGGCACCAAAATCTGCAGAAGTGCTCGAGAAGATCGCACCTATTTTTAGCGCACCAAGGGCAAAAGAAACCACATCTGCGGTATTTGCTACACAAGCTGCAACTACATCACCTTCGACAACACCAGCGCTCAGTAGCGACTGTGCGACTTGGTTAGCTAACTTCCTGACTTCACCTCTTGTAAATGTGCGGCGCTGCCCAGATTCGGAAATCTCAGTTATAACTATTTGGTCAGGATCACCTTTAAGTAAGGTATCCACCACATTTAACTTGGCACCTGGAAAGAATTCAGTTTGAAAAAAACCAGAGCCAGAGATCGCGGTGTCTCCAAAATCACCAACTATTTCCGAATCACTTAAAACGAATTGCCAGAAAGCAGCAGAGTTGTTTATCGACCACTTATGAAGTTCTGAGAAATCCTTCGCCTTTGCCAGCTCATTTAATTTAATGAGCGAGGGGTTATTGGATTTACCTGGGCTCCAAAGCGGTGAAGACATTAATTAAGGTCGTCCCATTACCTCAAAGGCTCGTTCAAAAACTTCTGCGAAAGCGATCGATTGAGAATGCGGCATAAGCCAGCCTTCTCCCCCGCGAATCCGGCGCGACATGGCATCAGCCATCAGTTGATAAGGATCGCAAGCGGCAAAGTTTTCAACCGTTACCTTTCCATCGACTTCAACTTCTAAGGTGCTTGGTTTGTTATGCGAGTTAAAGGCATCATTTCCAGTCATGGAAACTCGACCCTTTGTGCCAACCACATCAAAATAAAGAGTGTTTGGAGTATTCATTGAAGTTAGCGCCTCCGCGTGAGCCCCGCCGATATCAAATGAAGTTGTGACAGTTTCATCGCACCCACCTGGATGCCACTTAACATCTGTCTTTATATTGCTCACCGGTGCAAAATCCATCAACCAAATTGGAGCGGCAACTGAATAAGGTCCGAGATCATAAAGCCCACCACCACCGAGTTCGTAAATAGCACGGATATTTGCAGGATCTAAACCGTCATAAGTAAATGCGGAGCGAATTGTTTTTACTTCACCAATCACACCTGAATCAACAATCTCTTTCAGGCGAAGAGTGCGCGGATGCCAGCGGTTCCAGCTCGCCTCCATAAAGATCAAGCCAGTTTCATTTGCAACAGCAATCGCTTCCTTTAATTGTGCAACGTTCATCGCAGCAGGCTTTTCGCAGAGCACGTGTTTTCCAGCGCGCATCGCTTTGATTGACCATTCGATATGAAGGGAATTTGGTAGAGAAATGTAGATCGCTTCCACCTTTGGATCGGCAAGGAGTTCTTCATAATCGGTGTAAACCAAACCTGACGGAGAAAGTGCTAGCCCTCTTTCGCGATCTTTTGCTCCAACCGCATAGATCTCCCCATCTTTCGAGTTTAGTAAGGCGGGATAGAGCGCTAACTTTGCAATGTATCCCGCGCCGATAAATCCCCAACGCACTTTTCCGAGTCCTTTTTCCATAACGGGGACAATACTTGCAAAATTGGCTTTAGCCAATCAGGCGTAAGATAACGTTCATGAAGAGTCAACGTTGGACTGCTAAAGATTCCAAGAAGCACATAATCGTTCCAAGCGAGTTAGATCATAAGTATTCGCGCGGAACCCTTGGAGTAATCACTGGATCTGCACAGTTTCCAGGTGCTGCTGTATTAACTTCAAAGGCAGCTCTGGCGACAGGCCTTGGGGTTCTGCGCTTCCATAGTTCATCTGGACTGGCTCACCTTGTCCTGCACGCTGCTCCAGAAGCGCTGGTTCAACCAGGAAAAGTCGATGCTTGGCTCGTTGGATCAGGAGTGAGCGATAAGAAATATAGCGACTACACAACTTGGCTACGTCATCGCTGGTTTAAATTAATGAGCGCACAGAGCGTGCCAACAGTTCTTGATGCTGGCGCACTCAACTGGGCCGGAGAGTTATCCCAGCCAACTTTGATAACTCCTCACGCTGGAGAACTCGCAAAATTGCTTGTTAAACGCGGTATTCAGGTCTTGTCAGAGGCGATTGAAGCAGATCCTAAAAAGTGGTCGATGGTTGCTGCGGAGAAGTTAAGTGTTACAGTGCTTTTGAAAGGTTCAACCACATATATTGCGCAACCTGATTTTTTAATTGAACTTCCGAAAGCAACACCGTGGCTTGCCACAGCCGGAAGCGGAGATGTACTCGCGGGAATAATTGGCGCGCTTATTGCAACAAATTACATTGAAATATTAAACGATGAAAAAAACTTGGCGCGAGTTGCTGCAACTGGCGCAATTATTCACAATAACGCGGCACTTTTAGCGTCTATGGGTTCCCCCATTTCTGCCACATCTATTATTGAATTTATTCCTGAAGCAATTGGAAAAATTCTAAAGTAGGGCTATCCCCAGAGTTTATTTATTTCATTAAATTTATATATTGAACTCACCATGACAACACCCATGCACTACCTTGAGTTGTGGCGATTTCTCCAACAGTTCTTGTTGCAAGCGATGATGCCTTTGAATTAGCGACTCTTAGCGCAGCACTTCGCCTGCAATCGATTAACGTTGTAGCCGAAGCAAGCACTGATGAAATTGCAGATAATCTGTATAAATTCCTCTCTCCTCAAGTCGTACTTATTGATTTGCAGTTCTCGGGTGCTGAAGCGCTTAAGCTCGTCAACAAATTTAGAAAAGTAAATCCATCACTAGGCATTGTTTTAATGACGGCATGTCCGGATCTGCGATTACTCGGACTTTTAGAAAAGCAAATTCCATTAGGTGCGCAAGTAATTTTGAAGAAATCAATTGCAGACCTAACAGTCGTTAGCCACGCGATCGTGCGTTCGATTGCAGCGGTAGATGCCAAAGAGAAAATGTCCTGGGTTGATAGCCATGGATCTCTGCACGAGAACTCCTTTTCATCAATTCTCAATGAATTCACAGATATCCAGATTGAGACCTTTCGCTTATTGGCTAAAGGGTTAAGTAACTCTGAGATAGCAAAGGTCCGCTTTGTAAGTGAGAAATCAGTAGAGCAGATTGTTGCCCGAATCGCACAACATCTTAAAGTTCTCCCAGATCGAACTCAGAATCTCCGCGTTGTTTTAACTGGCGAGTATTTCAAATGGATCGGCGCACCGCGCCACTAGCTCTTACTTGTTTAACCCACCCACTAAAGTTTCTGTCATGTCCGCTTCCCTTTCCTTAGCTGAACTTCGTAGCCGGTGGAATGATGTTTTAGACCATCTTGAGTCGCAGGATCGCGTCGCTTGGATCGCCTACTTCGATGCTCGCCTTGCCGAATTCGATGGAACTACCTTGAAATTAGATTTCTCTGATGCCCGTAAATTCTCTGGTGGGCATGAATACTCTCCGACGCGAGTAAAGCTAGAGAACTCTCTTAAGGCCTCGATTCAGACGGTCCTAAATATCGAAATTCAGATAGAAGAATTAGTATGAAAAAGATCGTATCCGTATTGGCCATGAGCCTTGCGCTCTTCTCAATCCAAACTGTTTCTACTAACGCTGCTACATCGAAGTTGAGTTTGACTGTCCTTCAAACTCCGGGTGGAGAAGAACCGGTAGTTACTCTCTATGGAAATCTAAAGCCAGCAAAATCTGCGGTAAAGGTAGAGATCCAAATCCAATTAAACGGTAAGTGGCAAGAGACAAGATTTTCAACAAGAACTGCACGGGTTGGAACTTGGAAAGTTGTTGCTGTCGCGACCGCGCTAAATGCCCAAGTTAAATATCGCGCCAAGGTAAAAATAGGCTCAAAGAGTATTTATTCAAATATCCGCGAGATAACAGTCCGCTCTATCCCTGAAATTTCTAGCGCTTCATCAAATGTAATGATCGATCAGCTTGGTCCAGGTGGGCGAATCCATGGCTCTGATGTAAGTCGCTGGCAACATCCAAATGATGCACCGATTGATTTTGTTAAGAAGTACAACGCTGGAATGCGATTTGTGATGATCAAAGCATCAGATTCTCGTGATGATGCAGATGCGCTTGCCTTGAAATATGTGATTATGGATAGATTGGCGGCGCAGGCTGCGGGGATGTATACCGGTTTCTACCATTACGCAGTTTTGCCAGATGTAAAGACAGATGCTGAAGTAATAACTGATGCCCAAACGCAAGCACAGAAAGTTATCTGGCGCCTTGGCGCACTCGGCGGCTACAACGATCGCGACCTTCCTTACGCACTTGATTTAGAGAATAATTGTGTTCGCCTCTCTGGAAAAACTTGCACTAGGTATCTACCAAAGGCACAGATAACTCTCTGGGCAAAAACTTTCCTTAAAGTCTTGCGCGAAAAAACTGATCGCATGCCAATCTTGTACTCATATCCAAGCTTCCTGGAAGGTGCGATGGTTCGCGATGATGAACTACGCCAATATCCACTTTGGCTGGCGCAATATGGAATTGATCCTGCCGATCCACTTGGACAGCCTGGGCTTAAGGAAGGCGGTTGCTTTGTGCACTCTTGGACTGCGGCTAACTGCTCATCACAATGGATTATCTGGCAATACTCATCTTGCGGTATCGCGCCGAAGTATGGAGTTCCTGGATCGCGCCTTGATTTAAATGTATTCCGAGGAGAGCCAAGCGCCTTCTTAGACTTGGTAAAGGGAAGTTGGTTTCCCGAAATAGTTGATCAAATGCCAATCAATGAAACAAGCACATTGGTAATTAAGAATGTGAAATTTACAACCAGTGATAAACCTGTGACGTTAGAGGTTGATGTAACTCGCCCAGATGGGAAACCGGTTGTTACCGGCACAGTTCGTTTCTATACCAATTCCGATAATCCAATCGAACCTAAACCAGTTCAAACGGTGGTTAGATCAACTAGCGGATCTTGGAAGTTAACTATTAAAGGAATACCTGCGGGAACATGGACCGGGCGAATCGGATTTAAAGATGCCACGGGAACCCACGCAGAAAGTAGATCACCAATTACGTTATCAATTCTGCCGGGAGATCCAAACCTTCCGACACCTACTCCGAAGCCAACTGTTGCTCCTACAAAGAAGCCAAATACTGATGGTTGTCGGAATCAGATCAAGAATTAGTGGGTACGAGTAAGCAATTTATCTAGCGCTGCTCGTTCGTTCTTTAGATGGCTTATAAATTCGGAAACTGAAGCTTTCTTCGCCGCGGCATCCCAACCCAATATCGGAGCGATCAGCGTGGCAACGGTTGCGGCAATCGCTTCGCCGCCATCGCTTGCTTCAAATGCAATTCGCGTGCGACGAGATAGAACATCATCAACGCTTTGTGCTCCTTCGTGGGTTACTGCATAAATAATCTCTGCTTTTAGATAGGCAAGTTCTGGCGTGAGCGGGTCTGCCATCTTCTTATCTGCGTCAATGATTTCAAATATTTCATTAATTAGCGATCCGTAGCGATCTAGGAGATGAGTAATTGTTGTTTGCGCTAAGCCACTCATCTCTGCCAACTGCGCACTCTGTTGCACCAGAGCAAAGTAACCATCAGCGCCAATTGCTGGCAATTTCTCAGTAATTGATTCGGCAACGATCCGGCGCAGATCGTTAACGGCTAGATCAATAACATCCTTGCCCATGACGCGATAAGTGGTGTACTTTCCGCCGGCGATACTTACAAATCCTGGGACCGGACGATCCACGGTGTGTTCGCGTGAAAGTTTTGTAGTTGTGGATCCTTCTGCGTTTGCCACCAGCGGACGCAAGCCGGCATAAACTCCAAGAATATCCGCGGCATCAATCTTGGGATGGAGCACGCGATTTGCCTGATCAATAATGTATTCGACATCTTCTCTAGTGGCGACAGGGTTGGTGCGATCTGCCTTGTATGGGGTATCAGTTGTACCAACAATCCATTTATCGGCCCAAGGAATAATAAATAAGACTGAAACTGAAGTTTTCAGGATTATTCCGGCCTCAGATTTAATCGCACTCTTTGGCAACACGATATGTGCGCCTTTACTCATGGCGACTTTATAACCAGGTTTTATTCCAAATTTCTCATGGAGCTCATCGCTCCAGACACCGGCGCACATCACAGTTACCTTTGCGCTAACAGTTATCTTCTTGCCAGAGTTAAGGTCGCGAACTTTTGCGCCAACTACGCGCTTTCCATCGCGAATTAGCTCTTCACATTGCACACGAGTGGCGATGATTGCTCCGTGGCGCGCTGCGGTACGAGCAATAGCCAAGGTGTGACGAGCATCGTCAACTTGAGCATCAAAGTACTTGATTGCACCATTAATAAGATCGCCACGTAAAGATGGCGCGATGGTTGCAATCTTCTTCTCGCTTAAATGTTTATGCCAAGGAAGCGCGCGCTGAAAACCGCGGAGCACATCATAGAGAGCAAGTCCTGCGCCAACATAAGTGCGTTCGCGATACTTTTCATGGAGCGGATATAAAAATCCAACTGGCTTAACTAGATGCGGTGCTAGGGATGAAACCATTAACTCGCGCTCATGCAGCGCTTCACGGACTAACTTGAAATCATATTGTTCGAGGTAGCGAAGACCGCCGTGAATTAACTTGCTTGATCGACTTGATGTACCGGCTGCAATATCTTGGTTTTCTACTAGAGCTACTTTTAATCCGCGCGATGCGGCATCTAACGCTGCACCAACACCGGTGACTCCCCCGCCAATAATTAATACATCGAATTCATCTGATGCCAAAGACTTAAGGGCGGCGATACGTTGCGCAGGATTTAACTGCGAATCAAACATTAACTCTCCCGCCCTACCGTCTCGAATACTTTCGTTATAGGCTTAAGGATATGTCATATATAGCCAGTCTTGATCAAGGAACGAGTAGCACTCGTTGCATGATCTTTGATAAATC
>CAZLTK010000030.1:0-10351 GCA_964562535.1 uncultured Candidatus Planktophila sp. | reverse complement strand
AGACCTCAATCTAGTAGCGGGGGCAGGATTTGAACCTACGACCTCTGGGTTATGAGCCCAGCGAGCTACCGAGCTGCTCCACCCCGCGTCGGAAGTGTCAGTCTAAAGGGTGGACAAGTAATAGCCAAATCCGCTTAATTAGCGATTAATTAGAGCGATAAAGAAATTACTTACGTCCTTCAGCAGCGATTGCGGCGGCAAGTGCAGCCTTTAAGCGATCTTGTGCGCGACCGTAAGCAGCGAAATCACCCTTTGCAAGTGCAGCGTTACCGTCAGCAAGAGCTTGTCTTGCGTTTTGCAACGCTGACTTTAGATCATCAGATGCGTTATTGGTTGTTGATGTAACCGGTGATCCTGATGATGAAGTTCCGGAGTTACCACCAAATACTTGATCGAGTGCGCCCTTAAGTGAGCTATCGAATCCAATTACATCACCGAAAGATACGAGAACTTTCTGTAGCAATGGATAGGCAGCAGTGTTTGAGGTTGCTCGAACATAGACAGGTTGCACGTAGAGAAGACCTCCACCGACCGGCAGTGTTAACAAGTTTCCAAGTACAACATCTGATCCTCCTTGGCGAAGCAAGGAGAGCGAGTTAGCAACTTCAGGTTTTGCTTCGAAGTTAGATGCAACCTGTGAAGGACCTGCCACGTTTGTGCTTCGTGGCAATTGCAGAACAGTGATCTTGCCGTAATTCGGTCCGTTATTTGAATCAACAACGGCGAATGCGGAAAGGTTTTCACGTCCACCACGTGGAACAAATGGCGTCGTTAAAGTAAATGTTGGTTTATCTGAACCTGGCATTTCCAGTGTCATGTAGTACGGAGGCTGTGCTCCAGCATTTGCTCCGAATGTAGAAGGATCACGTGGCACGCGCCAGAAATCTTGTCCGCCGTAAAATGCGCCGGCAGTTTGTACGTGATAGGAGCTAAGTACATCGCGTTGTACACGGAACATATCTTCCGGATAGCGGATGTGCTCGAGAAGTTCTTTAGACATCTCGCTCTTTGGAGTAACGGTATTTGGGAATGCCTTCATCCAGGTCTTTAGGACTGGATCCTTCTCATCCCATTGGTATAGAACAACTGTGCCGTCATAGGCGTCAACAGTGGCCTTTACTGAGTTACGGATGTAGTTAATATTCTGATTTCGCTGCGCAGTAACTGCTGCAGAGTTTGTGGTTAGAGCATCTGTTGTTGCAGTTCCGAGGGCAGTGGTCTGTGAATATGGGTAACCCGAGCTAGTTGTGTAGCCGTCGATGATCCATTGAATCTTGCCATCAACAATTGCTGGGTATGGATCTCCATCAAGCGTTAGCCATGGCGCAACCTTTGCAACGCGATCACGTGGTGAACGGTTGTAGAGAATCTTTGATTCTGAGTTGATCAAACTTGAAAGAACGATGCGCTGTTCTTGATATTGAATTGCGAAGAGCAATTTCTTAAAGAGGCCGCCCATTGGGACGCCGCCCTTACCTGTATATGTGTAGTTCTTCTGTCCATTTGCTGAAGCATCATCTGGATAGTCGAATTCGACAGGAGTATCAGTCTTTGGTCCACCGATGATTGAATAATCGGGAACGTTCTCGCCGAAGTAAACGCGAGGCTGGAATTTTCCAAGTCCAGTTGTTGGAGGAAGATCTCCGACTAGGAAGTTTGGCTTGCCGTCGGCATCAACAGTATTTCCAAATGCAGAAACAAATCCGAAACCGTGGGTATAAACCAAGTGATCGTTAATCCAGTTACGGCTTGGGTTACCTTCAATATTTAGTTCGCGAACTGCAACAACTGCATCGCGTTGCACACCGTTAACCGTGTAACGATCGATGTCTAGTGATTCGGGGAATGAGTAGTAAGGCTTGATCTGCTGTAGCTGGCGGAAAGTTGCAGAGAGAACGTTTGGATCCATCAAACGAATATTTGCAATTGTCGCTGCATCATTTGCTAGCTGACCTGAATTTGTAGAAACAGTTGCTTGGTAATCCTTCATCTCAACGCCGGCAATGCCGTAGGCATCACGGGTGGCATCGATATTGCGCTGAATATATGGCGCTTCCTTCGATGATTCAGAAGGCTTTACCTGGAACTGCTGGACCGCACCTGGATAAACGCCTGCGATAAGTACCGAAGCACCAACCATAAGGGCAGAACCGGCTGCAGGAAGGAGCCATGATTTGCGGACAATATTTGCAAAGAAGAGCAGGGAACAGATAACTGCAATCGCCGCCAAGATTGATTTGGCCGGAAGTGTTGCATTTACATCTGTGTAGGTAAGACCAGTGATCAATCTGCTCTCTTTAAGAGCAAGTGCGTAACGATCGAACCAGTATGCAACCGCCTTCAAGAGAACGATTAAGCCAAGTAGTACTGAGAGTTGAACGCGTGCAGCAACTGTTGTGCGCTCTTGTGGAACCTGCGGGCGAATTCCACCGTAGAGGTAGTGCACTGCAGCGCTGGCCAATGTTGCCAAAATTAAAGTTGAGATTCCCCAGCCGATAAGTGTCTGCCAGAACGGTAGGCGGAATGCGAAGAAGGAGATATCTAGGCCAAATTGTGGATCTTGAATTCCGAACTCTGTTGAGTTTCTAAAGAGCAGCCATGAGGTCCAAAGATTTGTTGCACTTGTTCCACCGAAGTAGAAAAGAACTAAAACAATTCCGGCAAAGGCTAACTTGCGGATTGGATCAATAGTTGCGCGGTATCGCTCTAAATTGTCGGCTTCAATCGAAGTCGGAACATAAAAGGGGCGACGGCGAAAGGCGATATAAACGTTTAGCGAAATAATAAAAGATGTTAAAAGACCAGCGATAACAAAGAGTGCGACCTTCGTTGTTAGGACTGTTGACCACACACCTGTGAAGCCAACTGAGTTGAACCAGAGCCAATCAACATAGAAACCACTTAACGCAACTAGTGCGCCGGCAATTACTGCCAGAATAATTAAGGTAATTGCTAGCGGGCTTGGCTTTTTCATCATGCTCCTAAGTTAGCGCACCCTCGCGGGTCTTCCGAATTGAACGCGGCCATAGCCTCTTTTAGGCTGCTAACCGCTGCGATTTTAATCCCAGATGGAATTGTTGCAAGATTTGGTGCAAGGTCTTTGCAGTTGGCCTCTGGAACAAGGATGAGAGTTGCGCCAGCCTTCTTTGCCGCCAAAATTTTCTCAGCAACTCCCCCGATACTTCCCACTTTTCCAGCGCTATCAATTGTTCCCGTCACTGCAACGCTCTTGCCCTGCAAAATGTTCTCTGTCGTAAGTAGCTCAATTATTCCGATTGCAAAGGCGAGCCCGCCACTTGGACCACCAGTCTTAGCAAGTGAAATTTCCAGATCACTTGGTTTGATAACAACTGCTGAAGATTGCGGGTAATTCGCTTTGAGATATTCCAGCGCCACCGATTTAGCAACGACCTGCGAGTCAATCATCTCAGACTTTGCAATTGCCTTCTCAGCTTCTGCACTTCGGCCATCTTTATAAAATAGCGATCTCGGCATTACCGCATATTCGCTCTTCATCCAGGAGTAAAGAAGTTCAACTCCAGTTACATATGCTGATGGGTTGGTGATCAGAATTGAGAGCAGATAAAGGTTGCCATCGCTGGGATAAATCTTCAGCGATGCTGGCGCCGACTTAGAGAGAGTTATCGTCTTCACTGCGCCTTTTTGGTCGATGACATTCTGCGCGTTACCAGGCATCAAAACTACAAATGGAAGGGGCGCAAGAAAGGCGGTACCGAAGAAAATGGCTAGAACAAGGGATGTGGTGCGAGGAAGTCGAGCAGTCACGAGATTTAGTCGCTGGTACTTGAGCCCGCAGATGCGCCATCGGCAGATGGGTCAGTTAATTCATCTAATTCGTCAGTGTTCGCTGCAGTGTTTGTAGTTATCTCAGCGGTGCGGAAGGAGTCCTGAAAGCGTTGAAATTGGCCGACAGAGCGGGTGGTTTCTGATTCAAACTTTGATTTAAATTGGGTAACCCATACGACATAGCCAAGTGCGCCAAGCAGGCCTGCGAGCGGAATTACCCACCAGATGAGAGCCGTGAAAGCGTTGGACATGTTAGATAGCCTAGCGCCTGCGGGAAGGAATTTCGCACCCAAGGTGTTGTAGGTAAAACAAGATAGAAACAACAGAGAATGGAGTCGGACTTTGGCCGGTTTTGGTTTTACTCCCGATGATCCCAACGATCCCGATAACTCCAATAACTCTGGAAATGAGGGCAACCCTGATTTCGAAGCGATGATGCGCCAGATGCAAGAACAGATGAAGGCGCAATTTGAACAACTTGGAATCAATACTGCAGGTTTTGTAAATCCCTTCACTTCTCTCTTTTCGCAAGTTGGAAACACCAATAGCGGCAAAGATGGAGAAGGTGTTCTTTCGATTGCAACAGCGCGTGATACCGCTACTAAATTTGTAAAAGCACAAGGGTTGAAACCACTTGGAACAAAAGATGTTTCGGTAGTTGAAAACGCCTTTGAAATTTCAGAGCTCTGGCTAAATGAAGCGACTGCCTTTCCGGCATCCACTCATGCACCAATGGCGGTAAGTCGAATGGATTGGATTCTTGAAACTATGCCTGGATGGCATAAGACCATTGAGCCGCTAGCAGCCGGTTTATCTTCAGCAATTTCTGATCTGATGGATCAAGCGATGAACGCACAGGCAGCCGATCCCGAGCAGGGCCAACCGCCAATCCAGATGATCACTGCGATGTTGCGCTCATTTATCGGCACCATGATTGCAACTCAATTGGGACAGTCGATTGGCACCTTAGCCATCAACGTTACCGGCGCTCACGACGTTGGTCTGCCGCTACTAGATCCCGCCCGTGCCATTGTTATTCCAGAAAATATCGAAAACTGGGCAGTTGATTTAGAGATCGCTAAATCTGAAGTCTTTATCTTTCACGCTCTTCGCGAAGGTGCTGTAGCGCGTTTATTTGCACATAACCCTTGGTTGGTTTCATATATTCAAAGCGCTGTTGTGGAATATGGAAAAGGTATTCACATCGATATCGATGCTATCCAACGCCAGGCACAAGAGGCTTTTGAAGGCGCTGGCGAAGGAGAAGCGATTTCCTTTGCTTTAGAGAATGGAATATTTACACCTGAAGAATCACCGGCGCAGAAGAGCGCGCTGCTAAAACTGGAAACAGTTTTGGCGCTAATCGATGGATGGACTGATGAAGTAGTTTCACTCGCTGCTGGAGATCGAATTCCGAGTATCGAACAACTCCGCGAATCACATCGACGTCGTCGCGCTTCTTCATCTCCTGCGCAACAGTTATTCTCATCGATGCTTGGTCTGCAAGTTTCGCCAAAGCTAACTCGTGAAGCGAGCGCGTTCTGGAAAAAGATCCGTGAAGTAAAGAGCGTTGGCGAGCGCGATCAAATTTGGAGTGGGTTACTTCCAACCGCTGATGATTTATTAGATCCTGAGAAGTTCCTGACCAGCACATCTATTCCAGATGATCTCTCTGGTTTGCTCTAGTACTCAGATTTAGTTAAGAAAAGAAAAGCGAAGTCCCCGGGCGCACATTCATATATCTGCCTTCCCCTTGCAGATATAAAACGGTTATCCGAGGACTTCGTAAGCGCAACTTATGACCAAAAGTGCTCAGAATCAAATAGATAGAGATTTGACACACCCATTAATTGCCTTGTAATGAGAGTTTATTTCTCGGTAAATCTCTCAACACGTACTTGAGATTTCGCGGATAGATAAGTTAATTTCGAATCGAAGGAGTACTTTTTACATATGGCCTTTGATGACATTGGTGACGACGAACTAACCCTTCCGGGAATTTCAGAAGGTGAGATTCTCGTCATTCGCTCCGCCCGTCGCAAACGAAATATCTCGGCATATCGCCAAGGCGGCCGCATCATCGTCTCAATCCCTGCGCGTATGAGTAAGGCCGATGAACGCGCGGTCGTGCCAGAAATGATCGCCAAGATTCGAAGCCAAGAATCGGAACGAACTCCAAGTGAAGAACGCCTCATTGAGCGCACCAACGAACTAATGGCATCCCTAGCCCCTGAAATCACCGCCCGCCCCGCATCGATCAACTGGCGCCCGATGCGCGAACGCTGGGGCTCTTGCACCAGCGTTGACCGCACGATTCGGATCTCAGATCGCCTAAAACTCGCCCCGGATTACGCTCTCGACTATGTCCTCTTCCATGAGGCGATCCACCTTGAGCACTTTGACCACGGCCCAGCCTTTACCGAGGTCTTGGCCCGTTTTGAGGACTCTGAGCTGGCCAGCGCCTATCTAGACGGGTATGAGGCGGCAGAACGCGCCCTGGCTGAGCCTGTTGAGCTAAAAAAACTCCGCACAACTAGGGGTTAGTTAAGCGTGTTTGAGCGTGGACAGGGGTATCGTCATGCTTGCACGCGTGGGCGCTCAGAGCTCAGGCGGCGATTGGAGGCAAATCATGACAGCAGAGACATACAAGGGTGACGCTTACTGCGTTAAGTGCAAAGAGAAGCGTGACTTCGAAGGCACTGTGAAGATCTCAGACTCTGGTCGTCGCATGGCACAGGGCATCTGCCCAGTCTGTGGCACCAAGGTCAACAGAATTCTTGGCAAGGCTCAGTAACACAGTTCACCAAAATTAAAGATTCACCCCGTTGTTCGCCGCACGTTGGCGAACACGGGGTGAATTTATTTTTATCCCCTGCGTAAAGATTCGCGCGCGTAAGTAGCGCCCACACACAACCTCACCGCGCCTGCTTGGCCCGAGCGCCAATCCTTCGCAGATGACAATTACTAAGAACCAAACTAATCGGAACCCAAAACTTAAAGATGGAGTTCAGCTCTATCGCCAGAGCTATGTGCCCAACGGCTATCTAATTGGAAATACGCGCTCGCAAGTTGCGCTCTATTCCAGCGATGCGCCCGCGCTTTACTCGGCGCTAAAAGCCGGCACCAGCCGCAACGAAATCTGCGCCAACTTATCGATCTCGCATGAAAGCTTCGAAGAGTTAATGGCCGAACTCGCTGCGCACGAACTCTTGCAGACCGAAGAGAGTGCGGTTCAGATCTCGCAAAGATTTATCTCGCAAATTGCAGAACGCGCAGAAAAATTTGGTGATCGAAGTAAAGATGCCGCCTTCTCTCAAATGAGTAATCGCATCGGCGCTGAGTTAACGCTCACACGTTGGTTGCCAGGAGTTACAGACTCAGGTGTCAGCAAAGTCAGTGCGCGACAAAGTGCACATATTGAAATCTCTGGGAACTCTCGCGCTGCACAACATCTCTATGCGCAGTTAATCGCAAGCGGTGTAACTGATACGCAATTTGCGCCGAACTTTCGTCGCGGTGCTGATCTCATAGGCGATCTTGATGTGACTGGCGGGTACATATCGGCCACAGATAACGGACAGATATTTGTAAAGAGCAGCACCGCTATTTCCAAAAGTCTCTCGCTCTTTCCAGCCGCTAATGAAAGCGCAGAAGAGCTTCCCAATAACTTTGCCGAAAACGTTATCAAGGTGCACTTTGGAGAAATAGATCCCGTGATACTTGCGCTCTGGATGGCTGCGGGACAACAACATATTTTGATAAGTGAGATAAGTGGTGCCCGGCTCACGATTTCGCAGTTGGTTAAGCCGGGTTTAACGCCGTGTACACGTTGTTTAGAGCTAACTATTAACGATCAAGGAAATTGCGAAGTTATCGATAATCCAAATTCACGTGATCAAATTCCTGTCGTTGGGGCACATTACTTATCTGCGATATTGGCTGCGCAATTGCTCTCGATTATTGATACAGATACCGCTGTAATCGTGCGAGATGCGATCGCCATCGACTTAACCGATCTCTGTAATACAGAACACATCACAATTACCCGCCATCCCATGTGTGGCTGTAGTTGGTAAGGCCCATTCCAACTGATTTTTAACATTTTCAAATAGCGCGATAGCCGCTTTTTCTGAACAATACGGGCATGGCCAAAAAGGATCAGATCGAAACGGAGATTCCGAAATCCACCGCTGCTCGTTCAGCGAAGATGGTTTCGATCCCCGTCGGTTTGGCAGGTCGCGGTGTTTTAGGTCTTGGTAAACAACTCGTTGGCCAATCATCTTCTGTGGTCATCACAGATATTCAAGAGAAGACTGCAGAGCAACTCTTTAAAGTTCTTGGCGAACTCAAGGGTGGCGCAATGAAGTTCGGCCAAGCACTATCTGTCTTTGAGGCCGCGCTTCCGGAAAACATTGCAAAGCCTTATCGTGAAACTCTCACCAAGTTGCAAGAATCCGCTCCTCCGCTTCCAACCCGCGTTGTACATAAAGTTTTGGCAAAAGAACTTGGTGAAAACTGGCGAGATAACTTCACATCTTTCGAAGATAAACCAACTGCTTCAGCATCTATCGGGCAAGTACATAAAGGTGTTTGGAAAGATGGCCGCCCAGTTGCGGTGAAGATTCAATATCCAGGGGCAGCCGAAGCTTTGATCTCTGACTTAAATCAGATTCAACGCTTTGCCAAGATCTTCCAGTTGGTTCTGCCTGGTCTAGATATGAAGCCACTTCTTGAGGAACTTCGTGCACGCATCATTGAAGAAGTTGATTACAAATATGAAGCAGAAGCGCAAGAGGCTTGCTGGCGCGCCTATGAAAATGATCCTGACGTGGCGATTCCAAAAGTCGTTATGTCATCGGACAAGGTTTTAGTTTCAGAATGGCTAGAAGGAACTCCGCTTTCCAAGATCATCGCTGAAGGAACACAAGAACAACGCAATAACGCCGGAATGCGTTTGGCGCGTTTCCACTTCACCGCACCTGAGCGCGCAGGTTTGTTGCATGCAGATCCACATCCTGGAAATTTCCGTTTACTCGCAGATGGGCGCATCGGCGTTTTAGATTTCGGTGCTTGCAACCGTCTGCCAAATGGATTCCCCGAACCATTTAAAAATCTCTTGAAACACGCACTCGATGATGATGCGCAGGCTTTATACGATGGATTTAAGAAAGATGGATTTATCTTGCCTGAGGTAGATGTTGATCCCAACTTAGTTCTAGATTTCTTGGTCCCACTTGTTGAACCGCTTCGCACCGAAACCTTTAAATACTCACGCGAATGGTTACGCGATCAGAGCGCCCGCGTTGGCGATCCCCGCAATCCAACTGCGAAGATCGGTTTCCAACTTAATCTGCCTGCCGAATATGTTTTGATCCACCGCGTTACATTGGGGACAACCGGAATCTTCTGCCAGTTAGAGGCTGAAGGAAAGTTCCGCGATGAAGCGCTCTCTTGGTTCCCCGAGATCGCACCAGCAAACGCTTAATTCTTAATTCTTAATTCTTAATTCTCAATTAGCGAGCAATCTTGCGAACCATCTTCCAGTGGTACAAATAAACCGGCACTGTTACCAAGAGCGTTACTAGCGAACTAGTTATTCCTCTGATTGCGCTTCGACGATTCTGATCAATATTGGCTTGTTTAATAACTTCAGGATCGACCTTTGAACCGTTCTGAACTGCATATGGATCGACGTAGCCTTGATCTGGAACTATTAGATCAAGTCCACGGTTGATCAGGTTTATAACTGTGAAGAGGCAGACCAGCAAGGTAATTAGACTCACCGCATATAGGTAGAGTGAACGCCAATCAACGCCTTGATGTGCGACTTCTTCCTTAACCGCGGACTTCTTAGCCACGTTCTTTTTCGCTGAAGTTTTCTTCGCTGTGGTTGCCATAATTCGAGGGTACTCGCAATAACGCTAGATAGAAACTACCCAGCGCTTAAATGGCGCATCGGCAAATTCATAGATAACTGCAGGGGTGCGCTTGTAGATTGCACAGAAATCTTTGCCACCTTTAAAGCGCATAGTGCCTAGCATGATTAAAAATGGGAAGCCCGTGCCAGGTGCGCGAAAACCGCGCAGGTGCTTGCGTGTCCAAGGGTTTGGTACCTCGGTCTTTGCAACCAGTTGGTTTCCTGCAACAGAAATATCACCGTGAAGAGCGCCAATCTTTTCTAGCGCGGTAAGTTTTAAAGTGAATACGCCATCTTTCTCAATTACCTTTGCCACTTATCTACCCTTTCAATTTTCGATTAATCGTGAGCGTTCTGCACCATGCAGAACGGATGTCCTGCCGGGTCAAGATAAATACGGAAGCGGTGCGGTTTTGGTTGAAACTCCGCCTTAACTGCGCCAATTTCAATTAACTGCTTTTCTGCAATATCTAAATCCTTTGCGTGGAAATCCATATGTGCCTGCTGCGGCAGACCACCTGTTGGCCAAGTTGGTCTCTGGTAATTTTCAATCTTCTGAAAAGCCATTGCAGTAAACCCAGCTTCATCAATCAACTCTAGCCATTCGCACGTTTCTGCAGTTTCGCC
>CAZLTK010000029.1:0-10461 GCA_964562535.1 uncultured Candidatus Planktophila sp. | reverse complement strand
AAAGAGGTTTCTCGCTTGAACGCTAAATCGACATTTGATGATGATGTGGCAACAACCGCCACTCTTCTCGGGCGTGAACCCAAGAATTTCCGTGTTCCACCAGCCCCGGTTGAAGGCCAACCTGCCAAGATCATCTCGATCTTTAATCAAAAAGGCGGCGTTGGTAAAACAACGACAACTATCAACCTCGGTGCTGCCATTGCAGAACTAGGTCGTCGCGTTCTGCTCGTTGACTTCGATCCTCAAGGCGGCTTATCGCTTGGCCTCGGAGTGAATGCACACGCACTACCACTTGAAAATACTGTCTATTACGCGTTGATGACACCGGATGCGAATATCGACGAGATCGTTCTTAAATCATCTGTTGCCAATTTAGATTTTCTTCCTGCTAACCGCGACTTGGGTACTGCTGAAACAACTCTCGGTGCTGAAATTGGCGGACAACAATATTTAAAGCGCGCGCTTGGTCGCCTAAAGGATCGTTACGACGTTATCTTGATCGACTGCCAACCTACGATGGGACAGTTAACTATTAACGCACTTGTTGCATCGGATGAAGTTATCGTTCCGCTGCAATGCGAATACTTCGCACTTCATGGATTTATTGAGCTGAAGGGCAATATCGAAAAGGTCAAGAGCTTCCTTAACCCTAATCTAAATCTCATTGGCATCCTCGCAACAATGTATGAGAAGAAGACTCTTCATAACCGTGAAGTACTAACTGCAATCTTGGAAAAATATCCAGACGATGTTTTTGAAACAATTATCGCCAAAACTATTCGTTTCTCTGAGACAACTGTCGCCGGTGAACCAATAACTAGTTATGCATCATCATCAGGGGGCGCTGCTTCTTATCGCAGATTAGCCCGTGAACTAATTGCCCGAGGAGGCGCACGATGACCCGTAGAGCAAGCTTGCCTGGAGCAGATGAACTCTTCCGCGCGAACACACCAGCACTAAGTGCAGTTCGCCAAGTTGTTGAAGAAGCGCAAGAAGTAAGTAAGCCGATTGGTGTTGCACCTGCAACTCCGAAGACAAAGAAGGGCGTCCGCTCAACGCCTCGCCGTCGCGTTACAACTGTTGATCGTTCACCATCTGGTCGCGAAAAGCATGACGAGAAAATTACGGTTTATCTATCTCCGGATGAACTCTTTGATCTTGATCAAGCACGCCTTACTCTGCGTGGCGATCTAGGCCTTGCTGTAGATCGCGGTCGAATCGTTCGCGAATCAATCGCAGTTATTGTTGCTGATCTTGAATCTAAAGGTGATCAATCAATTCTTGCTCGTCGACTCCGCGGAATTTAATTAGCGCGCGGGTGCGCGGTTGCATAGGCTTCGCGCACTTTGTCTATCGTGATTAAGGTGTAGATCTGGGTAGTAGTAACTGAAGCATGCCCCAGTAACTCTTGCACCACGCGAATATCTGCACCACCATCCAGCAAGTGCGTTGCATAAGAGTGTCTAAAGACGTGCGGAGAAACTTTTCCGGATAAACCTGTTGCATCCGCTGCATCCGAGATCATCTGCCAGGCGCTTTGCCTGGATAGACGGCTCCCCCGTTGATTTAAGAAAAGTGCGGTCTCAACCCTGGCCGATTTACTTTTAGTTAACAGGTTCGGTCTAATGCGAACTAAGTACTCATCAAGGGCGTTCTTCGCGAAACTTCCGAGAGGAACGATCCGTTCTTTTGATCCTTTACCTCTCAACTTCAGCGTTGTTATTGGATTGCCTTCGATCTCACTCTGCGCAAAATCATTGATATCGATTCCGACAATCTCGCTCACTCGCGCGCCCGTGCCATAGAGAAGTTCGATAATCGCGTGATCGCGAAGTGAAATTGGATCACCCTCACGTTTTGTGGAATCTATGAGCGAAGTGATCTCTTTAATCGTCAGCGCCTTTGGTAGACGGCGTGGCACTTTCGAACTTGCCATTGCGCTAACAGGATTATTTGTTGAGAATTCTTGCGCTAGATATTTGTAGAAACTCTTCAAAGCCGAGATATTGCGATTGATGCTAGTAACTGCCATTCCTAAACCCTTTAACCAGACTTCAAATTTGATAATTTCATTCTCGGTTAATCGCTCAAAATCCAATTTTTCATTGGTTAGATACTCGGAGAATTTAGCGAGATCTCTTCTATATGCCGAGATTGAGTTGCTTGATAAACCGCGTTCAATAGTTAGATGATCAAGAAAGGATTGAAGCGCGTTCTCAAACTTCATAACCATGAGCCAGGGCTACTGCGTTATAGCGAATCTTTCCGGCATGAACATTCAGCCCGCGATCGAGTGCTGGATCTTCCTCAATTGCTCGCTCCCAACCCTTATTTGCAATCGCTAGCGCGTAAGGCAGCGTTGCATTTGTTAGCGCATATGTCGAAGCAACTGGAACGGCCCCTGGCATATTTGCAACGCAGTAAAAGACCGAGCCATGCACGTTAAATGTTGGTTCCGCGTGGGTTGTTGGCTTCGAATCTTCGAAGCATCCACCTTGATCTATGGCGATATCAACTAATACCGAACCAGGTTTCATCTGTGCCACCTGGGCGTTAGTTACTAGCTTCGGCGCTTTCGCGCCATGAACAAGGACCGCACCAACAACAAGATCCGCGTTTTTGATCTCACGATCAATTGCATGAAGAGTTGAAGCCAGTGTCTTAATTCGTCCGTTATAGAGAGAATCGATATAGGCCAACCGCGGAAGCGAGCGATCTAGAACAGTTACATCTGCCCCCATGCCCATCGCAATCACGGCAGCATTTAAACCAGCTACTCCCCCGCCAATTACAACCACTTTTCCAGGAGCAACTCCAGGAACGCCACCTAATAGAACGCCACGTCCACCGTTAGGTTTCTGTAAGGCGTATGCACCGACTTGAACAGATAAACGTCCAGCAACTTCGCTCATCGGAGCAAGCAAAGGCAAAGTGCCATTTACTTCTACAGTTTCGTAGGCGATTGCGGTAGTGCCACTCTTTAACAAAGCGTCGGTGCAAGGCTTGCTCGCTGCTAAGTGCAGGTAGGTGAAGAGGATCTGACCCGAACGAAGTCTTGGATACTCAACTTCAATAGGCTCTTTCACCTTGAGAATTAAGTCAGCATCTCTCCAGATTTTTTCAACATCTGCCTCGATGCGCGCACCCGCTGCAACGAAATCCTCATCACTAATTGAAGATCCAACACCTGCGCCTTTTTCAACAACCACTTCGTGGCCACTGCGAGTAAATTCAAAGACGCCTTCAGGAGTAAGAGCGACTCTTGATTCGTGGACCTTAATCTCTTTTGGAACGCCAACTAACATTTCTAGCCTCTCGATTTAATCGCTGCTGCAATTAGACCAATAAATAGCGGATGAGGACGCGTTGGTCTAGAGCGCAACTCAGGGTGAGCTTGAGTTCCCACATAGTAAGGATGTACCTCAGAAGGAAGTTCTACAAACTCCACGAGGTCGCGTTCCTTATACATTCCTGAGAAAGTAAGGCCAGCACTCGAGATTTGATCTCGGTATTCGTTATTTACTTCATAACGATGACGATGGCGTTCGGAAATCTCTTCCGCACCATAAGTCTTAGCAACGATCGAACCAGACTTAAGAGTCGCTGGGTAAAGACCAAGGCGCATTGTTCCGCCCATATCGGCTTGACCAGAAACTATCTCTTTTTGATCATCCATAGTTGCAATGACATGAGTGCCAGATTCCGGAGAGAATTCTGCAGAATTAGCATCTTTAATTCCCGCTAAATTGCGCGCTGCTTCGATTACCATGCACTGCAAACCTAAGCAGAGTCCGAGAGTTGGAATCTTGTTTTCGCGAGCAAATTTAAGCGCCCCTAACTTGCCTTCGATTCCACGTACACCGAAGCCTCCAGGAACGCAGATCGCATCAACTTCACCGAGCGCCTTCTTTGCACCTTCTGGAGTTTCGCAGTCATCGCTCGGAATCCAAACGATTGAAACCTTTGCGTTGTTGGCGAATCCCCCAGCGCGCAGTGCTTCGGAAACAGAGAGATAAGCATCAGGCAGATCAATATATTTTCCGACAAGCGCAACTTTTACTTGATGCTTTGGATGATGCACCTTTTCGAGCAAGTCATCCCATTCGCCCCATTGAACTTCGTGTCCACCAAGAGATAAACGACGTACAACGTAGGCATCCAGCCCTTCAGAGAAAAGTACCTTCGGAATATCGTAGATAGAAGGTGCATCTACTGCAGCAACAACCGCTTCTACATCGACATCGCACATAAGCGAAATCTTCTTCTTGATACTGATCGGAATCTCGCGATCGGAGCGAAGGACAACTGCATCCGGTGCGATACCTATGCTGCGTAGTGCGGCAACCGAGTGTTGAGTTGGCTTCGTCTTCAACTCACCTGATGGACCGATATAAGGAACAAGCGAGATGTGTAAGTAGAAGACGTTATCGCGACCTACTTCTTGACGCATTTGACGCGCAGCTTCTAAGAATGGCTGGGATTCGATATCGCCTACAGTGCCACCGATTTCTGTGATGACAACATCTACATCGGCAGATGCCATGGCGTGCATACGTTCTTTAATTTCATTGGTGATGTGCGGAATCACCTGAACGGTTTCGCCTAGGTATTCACCACGTCGCTCGCGCGCGATAACACGTGAATAAACCTGACCTGTTGTCACATTCGCTGAGCCCTGCAAGTTGCGATCTAGAAAGCGTTCGTAGTGGCCAATATCGAGATCTGTTTCAGCGCCATCATCGGTAACGAAAACTTCACCGTGCTGAAATGGGTTCATGGTGCCGGGATCAACGTTTAGGTATGGATCGAGCTTCTGCATGGTTACACGAATACCGCGGGCAACTAATAGCCTGCCAAGACTTGATGCGGTGAGCCCTTTACCGAGACTTGAAGCTACTCCACCGGTTACGAAAATATGTTTAGTCACATGCGCTTGGCCCATGGAAGACAAACTTATCACTACTTTCGGGCTTGGCCCCGCATCGCCAATAGCTCGGCGGCGTGTTCGCGTGCACTTGTCGACTCTTCAAGACCAGCGAGCATTCTTGCGATCTCTTCTACGCGGGATGCGGCATCTAACGCCTGAACATCTGAAGCAGTAACCGTTCCATCGCTACTCTTCTTAACAACGAAGTGGCTATCGGCCCATGCTGCAACCTGTGGCAGATGTGTGACCACGATAACTTGGGTGTGTTGTGCAAGAGCAGCAAGTCTGCGACCAACTTCAATTGCCGCTTTACCGCCAACGCCCGCATCAACTTCATCAAAGATATATGTGCCAACTGGATGTGTTGCAGCAAGGACAACTTCTAACGCCAGCATAATGCGTGACATTTCGCCACCACTTGCGCCCTTGCCAAGAGCAATTAACGGACCATCCTTATGGCCTTGGATCTGCATTGAAACTTCATCACAACCAAGTAGCGTGAAATCAGATTCCTTGAGTGCGCCTTTGTAATCTGGTGAGTTAACTGAAACTGAATATTGGGTGTGCGGCATCGAAAGTTGATGAATTTCTTCGGAGACTGCTAGCGAAAGTTTGTTAGCCCCCGCAGTGCGAACTTGGGTCAACTTCTCTGCCGCCGATAAGAGTTTCTTCTTGATATCGCCAAGTTCCTTCTCTAACTCTGCGATACGTTCATCGCCACCAGTTAGATCCTCTATCTCAATCTTTGCGTTCTTGGCCTTAGCGGCTAGTTGCACTAAATCTTCGTCGGGCTCGGTTGAAGAGCCCCACTTTTTTAGGAAAGCTGCAAGTTCAGCTTTACGAGCCTGCAAAGCATCGAGTTGGCCAGGATCTGCTTCAAGAGATGCAAGATACGAAGCAAGATCACGCGCTGCATCATCAATTAAGAAGAAACCTTCCGCAATACGACCGGCGATCTCATCTAACTTTCCATCTTTACCTTTTGCTAAATCAAGAAATCTCCGTGCAGCGCCCAGTGAGGTTAGCGAACCTTGTTCTTCGCTAGCAATCGCTTGAGTTGCGCCATCTGCGGCAACTCGCAAATCTTCAACGCTTGAAAGTCGCGAGATCTGATCATTGGTAGATGCCACTTCCCCGCGAACCGCTTTCAACTTTATCCATGCAGATGAAAACTCTTGCAACTCAGCAATCTGAGAATCTCGTTTGCTAACGCTCTCGCGCATCGCTTTGATTCGGGCCTTCAACTCGTTATAGCCATTGAAATTTTCTTGATATTGCAACAACGCTTTAGATAAATCACCTCCGATAAAACGATCAAGGAGTTCGCGTTGCCTTGCTGGCTTAACAATTTGATGGTTTGCGGCTTGCCCATGGATTTCAACTAGATGATCTGCAAGTGAGGCCAGCGTTGCTGCGGGAACGCTGGCACCGCCTGCAACGGCTTTACTTTTGCCATCTGAATTTACGGTACGAGTTAAAATCAATGTTCCGTCTTCAACGTCAGCACCGGATTCAGTTGCGATCTCGGCGATAGTTTTATTTACCGAGAAACGTGCTGACGCTAATAACCTTTCGCTGCCATGGCGAACTAAAGAACTATCGCTCTTGCCACCAAGAACTAGTTGGAGAGCGGTCAGAATCATTGTCTTTCCTGCACCAGTTTCGCCCGTTAATACATTTAATCCGGGGCTTAATTCAAGAGATGATTGATCGATAACGCCGATCGAGCGAATTGAGATTTCCTCTAATTGAGAACGTTCACTCACCGCGCCAACCTTCAACGGGAAGCTTGAATTTAGCAACCAATCGATCGGTAAAGAGCGTCGGTTTAATATGTGAAAGTTTGATTACTGATGAATCACGTGTGATCAAGATGCGATCACGCAGTTGAAGAGGAAATTTACGAAGCGAATCTGAAGATAAAAGCGCATCGCTGGATTCGATATCAACGATGATTTCAGATTTTGGTGAGACCACCATTGGACGCGAAAATAACGCGTGTGCAGAAATGGGTAGAAGTACGAGCGCATCGATTTCGGGCCAAAGAACCGGACCGCCAGCGCTAAATGCATAGGCAGTTGAACCAGTTGGTGTTGAGCAGATGAGTCCGTCGCAGCCCCAGCGAGAGAGCGGGCGACCATCGATCTGCACAAATAGTTCAACCATCGTTGTTCCATTACGTTCTACGGTAACTTCGTTAAGCGCCCAGCCAGTATCTACAACTTTTCCATCTCGCTCTACTGAATACTTTAAAACCATGCGATTTTCAGTTACATAATCTTTGGCAATAACGCTTGCTGCAATTTCAGAGAGCGCAGGTTTCTCGACTTCTGCCATAAATCCAACGTGGCCAAGGTTGATCCCAAGAATTGGAATATCTTGACGGCGCGCGATCTCAGAGCCGCGAAGGATCGTGCCATCTCCCCCGAGAACCAGAACAACTTCAGCCTTTGGAAGTTCTTCAGCTGGATGTTGAGAGATTCCAAGGATCGAAATTTCTGATGGAGTTGAAAGTGTGAATCCATCTTTAAGAAGGAGTTGTGAGATCTCTTTCGTTGCAGCAACTGCTTCTGCGCGCGATGCGTTGACAACAAATATTGCGTGACGTGACATTAGGCAGGCCCCATCGCTATCGCTTGTGAAACAGATGCTTCATCGATTGCTGGCGCACCACGTCTTAGCCATAAGAAGTACTCGACATTTCCGGCAGGGCCTGGAAGTGGCGAAGCGGCAATTCCCATCGTGCCAAGGCCAACGTCATAAGCGGACTCAGCGACATCTAGCACGGCAGCCTTACGAAGTTCAGGGTCGCGTACCACGCCACCTGCACCTAACTTTTCGCGACCAACTTCAAATTGTGGCTTAACCATTAAAACGAAATCAGCGTTCGGTTTCGAAACTGCAGCGAGTGCGGGAAGAACTAAAGAGAGTGAGATAAATGAGAGATCTGCAACAACTAAATCGATTTCTTCACCGACCATATCCCCCGTTAAATGACGGATATTTGTGCGATCCAGGATCTTTACGCGAGGATCTTGGCGAAGTTCCCAAGCTAACTGCCCGTAGCCAACATCTACTGCAACGACCAACTTTGCGCCTTGGCGTAGAAGTACATCGGTGAAACCACCAGTGGACGCACCCGCATCGAGACAATTCTTTCCTTCAACAACAACATCTTTAAAAACTTCTAAAGCACCCGCTAATTTATGTCCGCCACGAGAGACAAAATCATCTCGGTCGCCTTGAATTGTTATCGAAGTCTCGGCATCTACCTGTGTTGCCGGCTTTGTTGCTGGGATTCCTCCAACCAATACCGAACGAGATTCGATTAGATCTGCAGCATGCTCGCGTGAGCGCGCTAGTTCGCGACGAACTAGTTCAGCATCTAAGCGAGTCTTCATCTTATTTACTTTCTTTAAATACTTTGATTAAGCCTTTAGAGGCCATCGATTGAGTTAAGCGCTTCTTGCAACTTGCCATGGAGCGCGTCAAAACGAGCAGCGTGTTCTGTTAGATCGGCATTATCGATCTCGCTGAGTTCGATCTTCACTTCTTCTACAAGTGAAGGAGCGGACTCATCTGAATTATTAAATTCATTTGACATTACTTCTTAACCGCCTTCTTCTTTGGAGCGCTCTTCTTCGCTGCTGGTTTCTTGGTTGCAGACTTCTTAGCGGCAGACTTCTTAGCGGCAGACTTCTTAGCTGGCGATCCGCCCTTCATTGCAGCAACTTGCGCCGCTAAACGATCGAACTCGTCACGTTTTACAAATCCCATCTTGGCAACGCTTGCTTCAACTTCTTCATGGATCTTTGACTTAAGGGCATCTGCGCTCTCGCGCGCCCAACCATTTAGAGCTGCAGCAACTTCTGCAGGAGATTTCTCTCCTTCGGTTACCTTTGAGATGTAAGTACGTAGCGTTGAGAAGAGATCGTTCGAGGATTTAGCCATGTCCTTAGCCTATCCAATAAGCGAGAAGTAGGCCTTTTACGCCTTAAAGGCGAGAGATCTCGATCGCTTCGACCTGCCATCGCGATGCCAGTCCACCCGGGGACTGCCAGAAGCGGCGATGGATACTGCCAGAAATCTCTACCCACTGATCTGCCTTTAGAGACAGCGCAGTTTTGCGCGACTTAGCGCTCCAGGCTGCGATATCCAAGGTGTCAACGCCCTCGCGTTCTGCACGAGTAACAATCAAACGAAACTCAACAACTTTGTCTCCGCTGGGCAGTTCCTTCGTTGTCGCCTCCGCTGAAACTCTTCCACGTAACAATAAATCATTTAGCGAATGATCGATTACTTCTTCTTCAACAACTTTCTTAACCATCTATTGCTCCTCTAACTCTCTGGCCTAACAAGTACGCGATTGCGTAAGGAGGAGATAGTGAACTAAGGCTGTGACAGGAAAGGAGTTACTTGAGGTTAGGTGTGGATAAGTGAATTACTGGGCGCGCTCTGCGGCGTCAGTGACTTCATCATGATCAATATCTGCACACTTCTTAAACCACTCGCGAGCTTCTGCTTTACGACCGGCAACCTCAAGGGCATCGGCATATGCATAGCGAAGGCGAACTGCCCACTCTTCGTTCTCGGTCTTCAACTCTTTACATGTCAGTGTGATAACTGCGGCATCTAGTTCGCCAAGATCACGACGTGCACCTGATGCAACAATGCGCATTTCAATTTCTTCAGGCTTGGCAAGGCGCTTTACCTCGTCAGAACCAGCCAAATTCAGGGCTTTTAGCGGTCTTCCCAAGCCCCTCTCGCAATCCGCCATTACCGGCCACATTGAAACATCACCGGAAATTCGATGAGCTGCGCGAAGTTCCTTTAGAGCAATATCGTAATAACCCGCGCGATATGCGGCATAACCAGCGCTTTCGCGGACAACAGCTAAACGACCAGCATGATGTGCAGCCGCGATTCCATGTTTATGTGCAAGTTCTGGATCTGAATCCATATGGATATTTATAGAAACTAAATGGCGCGCGACAACTTTTGCATTCTCTGCCGACAAACTCAACAACTCTGCGCGAACGCTCTTCTCTAACTCTTCACCAGTAATCTCCTCTGGAATATCTGGTTCGAAAATTCTGGGACGAAGTCTCGATTGATCGCGTTCTAACGGCTTGGGACGAAACCCGCGTGGATCACTTGCTTCACGCCCCTGCGATACCTGACGCGTTGCTCCACCACGATCGGATGAACCACCGCGCGCAGGAAGATCTTCACGGCGACGTTCACGATTTGGGCCAGTTGGTTTTGAACCTGATGGGCGCGAAGATGAGGGTCGACTAGATGGACGACCACTTGAAGAAGGGCGACCAGAGGAAGAGGGACGGCTGGATGGACGGCCGGAACTTGGTCGCGCCGAATCACGGCGAGGTGGTCTCTCATCCATTTCGTTCTCCTCTATTTAGATTTTAGATAATTCTACATTTTTTTCGCGGGGGAAATAAAAAAGGGGCACTCGTGAAAGTGCCCCTTTTTATAAAAGAAGTCCGGCGACGTTCTACTCTCCCACAAGGTCACCC
>CAZLTK010000028.1:0-10680 GCA_964562535.1 uncultured Candidatus Planktophila sp. | reverse complement strand
GGTGTTTCATCCATAAAGGTTGCGGTATCAAGGAGCTCTGAGATCAACCGTGAGACAACGGTTACTTGATCTAGGTTTAGCGGGCTTTGGCCATCAACGATGCATGTAACTACACGGTGGCTGCCGGCAGATGTTAATTGGACTTCTTCAAGATAGAAACCGGCTTCAGTAACAGCGGGTTCGATCATCTGGGTAATTGATTGTGTCAGTGACACTTGTGGCTCCTTATTAACTTGTTATTTACTTGTTATTTAGTTTTTTCTACAAGCCAAGTTTAGCACCGATTAATTTAGGGTTAACGCAGAGCAGTAAAGGTATCGAAGGCGACTTTCAGAATAAGTGCCGCGGTTATTCCCATAAAGACTTTACGAACTAAACCTGAGCCGCCACGTAGGGCAATGCGAACGCCAATTAGGCCGCCACAGACATTTGCAATCGCCAGGGTTAGGCCAATTTTCCAAAGAATTTCACCGTTAACGCCAAAGACCAAAATGGCACCGGCATTAGTAGCGACATTGACGACTTTTGCGATTGCAGATGCTGACAAAAATGCAAAGCCCATGACCGCGACCAATAAAAGAATTAAGAAAGACCCTGTTCCAGGACCGATGATTCCATCGTAGAAACCAATTACTAGCGCAGCGACAGCAGAAATCTTTAACCTTTTGCTTTCGCTATGTCGCATAGATTCGATCTGACCTAACTGCGGACGTTTCCAGGTATAGATCAGAACTGCGATCAAGAGCGCGACTACTAGCGGCTTCAGAACTTCTGTTGGGATAAGTGAGGCAAGGGATGCGCCACCCATTGAACCAATAAAAGCGGGTATCGCCATAACAACTAATAACTTAGAACTCACCTTTATATTTCGCCGATAGGTAAGGGCGGAGGCGGCTGTTCCAAAGATTGATGGAACTTTATTTGTTCCGAGTACTACAACAGTTTCAGTTTTCGCAAGGCCAATTAACATTGCGGGAAGTTGAATTAGCCCTCCCCCGCCAGCAATCGCATCAATAAGTCCAGCGCAGAAAGCAGCTGCTGCCAGAAAGGCCAGTGTGTAGAGAGTTAGTTCTGCAAACAATTTAGGAAAGTGATGCGATTAGAGTTGTGACGGCAGAGATGGCATCGCCAACTGCGACTTCTGATTTCTCTCCTGATTTACGGTTACGGAGTTCGATCTTGCCATCTGCAAGTGATTTACCAACGACGATGATTACCGGAATACCAATTAGCTCGGCATCTTTGAATTTAACTCCAGCGCTTGGGTCGCGGCGATCATCGAGAATTACTGTGATGCCAGATGCCTCAAGCTTGGTTGCGATATCGAGCGCGGTATCGAATGGCAGATCTTCTTTACCAGTAGCAACGATGTGCACCTTCGCTGGCGCTACTTCGAGCGGCCAAACTAGGCCAATCTCGTCATAACTCTGCTCAGCGATTGCGGCTACTGCACGTGATACGCCAATTCCGTAAGAACCCATTGTGACGACTTGTGATTTGCCGTTTTGATCAAGCACGGTAAGACCAAGTGCATCCGCGTACTTGCGACCCAATTGGAAGATATGGCCAATCTCAATTGCGCGATCTATAACTACTGCAGTTGAACATTCTGGACATGAATCGCCTTCACGAATTTCAGCAGCCTCAACATATGCATCAGGTGTGAAGTCACGACCGTTAACTACGTTGCGGGCATGGCGATCTTTCTTATTTGCACCAGTGACCCAAGAAGTACCAGGAGCAACGCGAGGATCGGCGTAAACCGTGATTCCAAATTTTCCTGCATCTTGTGGACCGATATATCCCTTAACTAAACCTGGATGCTTTGCAAAATCTGCTTCTTCAAATACACGAAGTTCTTCTACTCCGGGCAGCCCTGCCTGTAAACGCTTTAGATCGACTTCGCGATCACCGGGAACTAAAACTGAGATCGCTTTGTTATCGGCCATTAATAAAACATTTTTAAGTGTAGATGCGCCGGTAAATCCGCCACCGAATTTTGAATTCAGTACATCAACGAGTGAATCAATAGTTGGAGTATTTGGAGTATCGAGTTCCTCAAGCGCTGGAACACCTGATGCATCTACAGATGCAACCTTGGTGACCATCGCTTCTACGTTGGCGGCGAAACCACACTTCGGGCAGAGCACATAAGTGTCTTCTCCGGTTGGGCAAGGCGCTAAGAATTCTTCTGATTTAGATCCACCCATCGCGCCAGAGACTGCCTTAACGATGTTGTACTTAAGGTGGAGGCGATCAAAGGTGCTGATGTAAGCGTCGCGATGCTTTTCGTAAGAAATTCCGAGTCCTTCATCAGTTAAATCAAATGAGTAAGAATCCTTCATAACGAACTCGCGGCCGCGGATGATTCCGCTGCGAGGACGTGCTTCATCGCGGAATTTATTTTGAATCTGATAAATAGTAAGTGGCAAGTCTTTATAGGATGAATATTCACCTTTAACCATCAAGGTAAACATCTCTTCGTGGGTTGGACCTAGTAAATAATCTCCACCTTTGCGATCTTGCAATCTAAAGAGCGATGGTCCGTACTCTTCCCAGCGATTGGTGGCCTCGTATGCCTCTTTTGGCAAGAGCGCTGGAAAATGTACTTCCTGAAATCCAGCCTTATCCATTTCTTCACGGATGATATTTTCAACGTTGCGTAGAGTGATAACGCCAAGTGGTAACCATGAGTAAATTCCAGCAGCGATACGGCGGATATATCCGGCGCGTACTAAGAGCTTATGGCTTGGAACTTCTGCATCTGCAGGATCATCGCGCAGTGTGCGAAGAAATAGGCTGGACATGCGCAACATGGGCGCAACCTTATCGCGTAATTACTTAACTGTGACGGAAGGTTCGCCTGAACCAACGCCAGCGGCTTCCATTTCCTCAGCCAAACGCATCGCTTCTTCGATAAGAGTTTCAACGATCATCGCTTCAGGAACGGTCTTGATTACTTCACCCTTAACAAAGATCTGGCCTTTACCGTTTCCAGATGCAACGCCGAGATCAGCCTCGCGCGCTTCGCCGGGTCCATTTACGACACAACCCATAACTGCAACGCGAAGTGGAACTGTCATACCTTCGAGTCCGGCTTGGACTTTTTCAGCCAAGGTATAGACATCTACCTGTGCGCGACCGCATGATGGGCAAGAGACAATCTCGAGCTTACGTTGGCGTAAGTTAAGTGATTCGAGAATTGAGATACCAACTTTTACTTCCTCAACGGGAGGTGCTGACATTGAAACACGAATCGTGTCGCCAATGCCTTCTGCGAGCAAAATTCCAAATGCGGTTGCAGATTTGATTGTTGCCTGGAAGGCAGGGCCTGCTTCGGTAACACCAAGGTGTAATGGGTAATCACATTTTGCCGCCAAGATGCGATAAGCATTTACCATCGTTACTGGATCATGATGCTTAACTGAAATTTTTAAATCTGAGAAACCATGTTCTTCAAAGAGTGATGCTTCCCAGAGCGCGGATTCAGCGAGTGCCTCAGGCGTTGCTTTGCCGTACTTTGCAAGCAAACGTGGATCAAGTGAACCAGCGTTAACACCGATACGGATTGGAATCCCAGCATCGCCTGCGGCTTTGGCTACTTCCTTAACCTTGTCATCAAATTGTTTGATATTTCCTGGATTTACACGGACCGCAGCACACCCTGCATCGATTGCGGCGAAAATATATTTTGGCTGGAAGTGAATATCTGCGATAACTGGAATCTGTGATTTCTTTGCAATCTGCGCAAGCGCATCTGCATCATCTTGGCTTGGTACTGCAACACGAACAATCTGACAACCGGCAGCGGTTAGTTCAGCGATCTGCTGCAGAGTTGAATTCACATCGGCAGTTAGCGTTGTGCACATCGATTGAACGCTCACTGGTGAATCGCTACCTACCCCGACGCTGCCAACTCGCAACTGCTTTGTCTTACGTCGCGGATGAAGTGGAGCAGGTGGGGCGCTAGGAATTCCGAGATCAACCATGGGGCTATTCTGCACCAAAAATAGGTAATCGGCGATTTAACCGCCGCAGCGCTGCTTAGAAGTTGAGCGAAATTGGATTGAAGATATCTGCAATCAAAAGTAGGACTGTCAGCGCAGCCAAGATCACAAAGACCGTTGCAGTAATTGGTGTGAGCACTTGCACATCAATAGCAGCTGGTCTTGGCTTTCGGCGGATTCGTGCAAAGAGCGCACGAATTTCATCTGCAATAGCTACCGCCATATGGCCACCATCTAGTGGCAATATCGGCAAGAGATTAAAGAGACCTACAAAAATATTTAAACTAGCAACAATCAAGATAAATGTTCCGAGACGTTCAGCCAGATCTAACTCACCGCTAGCTGCTGCTTGACCAGATACGCGGGCAACTCCGACGACTCCGACTAAACCATTTTGATCTCGTTCTTCGCCACCAAATGTCTGACCCCAAAGTGCAGGAATCTTGGTAGGAAGTTGTACAAGAGAGGTTGCTGATGCAGAAGTAAATCTCCAAGTTAACTCGGCTGCCCGAGTGACTGATGAGATTGGGCTCATCCGCTTAGTTCCGAATTCATTGATAATGCCAAGTACATAACGTGATGTGCCATCATCGATATCGGTCATGCGCGGTGCTGCCGAAATATCTTGAATAACGCCGCCTCTTTCAATGGTGAAGGTGAGCGGGCGCCCTTCTGAGTTTCGGATCTTTAGAAGTTGATCTTGCCAATCGGTTGAGCGATCACCGTCAATTGCAATGATCTGATCACCTTTTTGAAAACCGGCCGCTGCTGCAGCGCTATTGGGTGCAACAGAATCAATCACGGGTAGAACTTGGTTTACGCCAACGCCAGCTAAGAGAACGAAGAGTAAGAGATAGCCGAGAACAAAATGAAGAAATGAACCAGCACCTAAGACAATTAATTTACGCCCTGATGATGCGCGATAAAAGGCGCGGCCTTCTTCACCTTCTGGCATCTCATCGCGTGGAGTCATTCCGTCGATACGACAGTAACCACCGGCTGGGATCGCTTTGATTCCGAACTCTGTTTCACCACGTTGACGCGACCAGATGCGCTTGCCAAATCCAACGAAGAACTCAGAGACTCGCATTCCGTAACGGCGCGCTGTGAGGTAGTGCCCAAATTCGTGCACCATCACAGAGAAGAGCAGGGCAAAGATAAAGGCGAGGATTCCGACGAGTTGCATTAACGGGCTACTTTCTGAAGAAGTTCGGTGGCGATTGCTCGCGCATCCTCTTCGATGGCACTGACATCAGCTAGATCACGCGGGGTGCTTGCTGATTTTCCGCCAAGTTTTTGGACGACTTCCTCAACGGTTTCGACGATCGATGTAAAGCCAATTTTTCCTGAGATAAATGAGGCAACGCATACTTCGTTTGCCGCGTTGAAAATTGCAGGTAACCCGCCGCCGAGCGCGCCACAACGTCGCGCCAAATCAATTGCTGGGAAGCGCTCATTATCGATCGGTGCAAATGTCCACGTGTGAGATTGCGTCCAATCAATTGGCGCAGTTGCCGCCTTTACGCGATCTGGATAGTTAATTGCGAAAGAGATTGGCCCCTTCATATTTGGAGGTGATGCTTGGGCAATCGTTGAACCATCTACGTACTCCACCATTGAGTGCACAACTGATTGCGGATGAATAACTGCTTCAATTTGTGAGTAAGGAATCGCAAATAGGTAATGGGCTTCAATTATCTCAAGGCCCTTATTTACAAGCGTTGCAGAGTTAATTGTTACGACCGGACCCATCGACCAAGTTGGGTGGTTAAGCGCTTCTGCAACAGTGATCGTAGATAAATCAGTGCGGTCGCGAAATGGGCCACCGCTTGCGGTGAGAACTAACTTAGAAACTTCGGATTTCTTGCCGCCCATCAGAGATTGCCAGAGCGCCGAATGCTCTGAATCAACCGGCAATAATTGATCAGGTTTTGCCAGAGACATAACCAAATCTCCGCCTGCTACAAGTGATTCTTTATTGGCTAGGGCGACGCGATTTCCCACACGAAGGGCTGCCAGAGTTGGGCCTAATCCAATTGAGCCAGTTATGCCATTTAAAACAACATCACAGGTTATCGCTGCTATTTCAGTCGATGCCAGCGGCCCATCAATTACCGTTGCATTAGGTAGCGCAGCTTTAATCTGATCAGCGTTCTTAGCCACGCCAATTACGGGAACGTTGAATTTCTTTGCTTGGGCGATTAACAGTTCGGTATTACTGCCAGCTGCCGTTATAGCAACAACGCGAAATAGCGATGGATTGGCCTCAACTATTTCCAGTGCCTGAACACCAATAGATCCCGTTGAACCAAGGATTACTAAATCTTTCACTGCTGCTACCAATTAACTATCGATCGAGAAGATTTTGCGTTGGTGAATACGGAGTTCCGCTACGGCGTTTGGCGATCGCAGATAAAGCTTCTAATACAACCCGGTTGGCAAGAATTGCAGTGATATCAGCGCTATCAAATGGAGGAGCAACTTCAACGACATCAATTCCGACAACTGGAAGTTCGAGACAGATGCGGCGCACTGCTTCAAGAAGTTCACGACTAGTCATTCCACCTGGTTCAGGAGTTCCGGTGCCTGGAGCCATGCCTGGATCAACCACATCGATATCAACTGAGAGAAATACTCCATCGCATCCATCGGTAAGGGTTGCAAAGGATTCATCAAGAACTTTGTTGAGCCCACGATGATGAATTTCAGTCATCTCGTATGAGCGCATACCTTGATCGCGCATCCAATTTAAAGTCTTGTCATCTGGCCAATATCCGCGAAGGCCAAGTTGAAGGAAGCGATCCCCGCGAACATGGCCTGATTCAATTAAGCGACGCATCGGAGTTCCGTGGCCTATCAATGCACCAAATTGATCTTCACCTGTATCAGCATGGGCATCGAAGTGGATCATGGAAATTTTGCCGAGGCCGCGGTGTTTTGCAATACCTGCAACATCTGCTGATGCGATCGAGTGGTCTCCCCCAAGAATTACCGGAATCTTTCCAGCGCGCGAAATCTTTTCAGTTGCCTCTTCTAAAACTTTTAAGGATGAAACTAGATCTCCAGATGGCATCAGCAAATCGCCTGCGTCATAAACCTTTAAAGCCTTGAGCGCATCGATACGCAGAGCAAGGTGTGGGCGCTCAGCATCATGTGGCAGATAATCTCCGCCGCGAATTGCTTGCGGACCAAACTTGGCGCCAGAGCGATGTGAAGTTCCGGAATCAATTGGTGCGCCAACAATGATTACATCGGCATCGGCATAGGACTTGGGATCATCGAGATCGCATTGTTGGATACCAAGAAATGTAAAACTTGGTCCATACATATTGCCGTGGTTTGCCATTGGTTAAGGATAGTTGCTAATGATTAAGAATCGAACCCAAGGCCAAGTGAATCCAGGAGTTTTAGCCAGAGGTTGCGCTTGCCCTGGTGTTTATCTGCCTGATTGATCGACCACTGTGTGAGGCGGATAAAAATGAATCTGAGAGGTTCAGGTGGAAATGGCATCGGCTTCTTGCGAACCATCTTTAATCTGGTTCGTTCATTATCTTTACCGTCTAACAAATCGAGCATTACCTGGGCGCCAAAGCGCGTTGAACCAACACCCAAACCTGTGTAACCCAATACATATGCCACGCGTCCTCCATAAGCCATCCCCCAGAAAGGCGAGAAGCGCGAACAAGTATCGATTGCTCCTCCCCAACCATGGGTGAACTTAATTCCCTTTAGCTGCGGGAAAGTTTCTAAGAATGCTTCTGCAAGATGAGCATAAGTTTCGGCATCTGTTTCATACTCTTGGCGCACTTTGCCGCGGAAGTTGTAGATGGCATCGTATCCACCCCAAAGAATTTCATTATCTTTTGTCATTCGATAGTAATGGAACTGATTACCCGCATCAGATAGACCTTCACGCTCATTCCAACCGATTGATTCGAGTTGTTCCGCGCTCAAAGGTTCGGTAACTAGTTGGAAGTCGTAGACAGGTACTACATATTTATGCGCGCGCTTAATCAGTGACTTGAAAACATTTGTAGCAAGTGCAACCTTTGTCGCATAAACGCTTCCATATGGAGTGTGAACGATCATGCCGTTCTTGGTGCGCTCTAAACGATCAACGTGTGAATTTTCAAATATCTTTACACCCAGGCTGATACATGCTCGCTCTAGCCCCCAAACTAATCGGGCCGGATCAACTAGAGCAGTTCCGTCTGGATCCCAGAGAGCTCCCTTGTAGATTGGAGATTTAATTCGGGATTGAATTTGTTGCTGAGATAAGAGTTCAACGTTGTCACCAAATGAATTTCGGAGATTGGCTTCTTCCTCTAAGCCCTCCATCTGCCAATCTTCAACTGCGACTCGAAGTTCACCGTTCCATTCGAAATCACATTCGATTCCGTACTTCTTGATTGTCGCCTCGATAGCATCTAAATTCTCACGACCTAGCTTTTCAATGACAGCCATCTCATCTTTAAATCGGCCATACCCATTCATGAATCCATGGGTGAGCGAGTAACTGCAGAAACCGCCGTTACGACCGGAAGCGCCCGCTCCCGTTTCGCGTTGTTCGACAACAACAACTTCGCGATCTGGATTTGCTTCTTTAGCTAAGAGCGCAGTCCAGAGACCGGTGTAACCGGCACCTACAATGCACAGATCTGATGTCACATCGCCGATAAGAGTTGGATGTGGAAGTGGCTCTAGTGGATCTTCATCCAACCAATAGAGCTGGGGTTGCATCTGCGATAAATGTTTAAGAATAGAAGGATCGATGGTAGCCATCGCTTTTTCCGGGAGCGCCCGGAAATCACCTCTTCAATTACTACTAGTAGTTGTCCCGGGTCCTCCGGAGTCCAACCCCATAACGCAGGTTTCCTGATTTACAACCTGTGGTTCGTTATAGATATAGCTTTATATTAGCGGGCTTTACGGCGATTTACTATCTGACCCGCCAGAACTATCGCAAGAGCAAGGAAGAACATGCTTGAGGCAATTACATTTGCTTGGGCCGGGATACCGCGAGCGGCCGCTGTATAAACAAATTTGGGAAAAGTTATAACAGTTCCTGAGTTGAAATTGGTAATAATAAAGTCGTCAAAGGAAAGACTAAATGCCAATAGCGCAGCTCCTGCAATACCAGGTGCTACCAGCGGAAGTGTTACACGGCGGAAAGTTTGAAATTCATTCGCATACAAATCCATCGCAGCTTGTTCAAGTCGCGGATCAAGGCTTGCGATTCGCGCCTTCACGGTAACTACAACGAAGGAGATACAGAAAACCACGTGCGCAATAACAGTTGGCCAAAATCCTGGGTTGATGTGAAGTACCAGGAAGAGAGAAAGCAACGATGCGCCAAGGACAATTTCAGGGGTAGCCATCGGTAAGAAGATCAATAGATTAGAAGTTGATCGACCTCTAAATTTATGGCGACCGATTGCAAATGCAATCATTGTGCCTAGGATCGTTGAGAAGATAGTTGCCAGTAGGCCAATCTTGATCGAATTTGCTAAGGCGCTACAGACTTCAGGTGCACCACAAGGGTTCTGCCAATTACTAAGTGTGAAACCTTTCCAGACTAGGTTGCTCTTACCAGAATCGTTAAATGAGAACGCGAAGGTATAGGCAACTGGAATAAAGAGATAGGTAAAGGCCAAGAACATATAGACGCGGATTAAATTACGACCAAACCAACGCCGGAATCTAAGAACCGGAGAAATTGTTGGCGCTTTTGCTTCAGCAATTTTCTTGCTCATACCAACTCCTCCGTTCCGGCCTTACGGATATATAGCGTCACCAAGATTAAGATCGCCGCCATTAAGGTAAATGAAAGTGCGGCGGCAGTTGGGTAATCAACAATTTTGAAGTAGCGAGATTCAATAACGTTACCGATCATCTTGGTATTTGGGCTACCCAAGATCGCCGCATTTACATAGTCACCAGCTGCTGGAATAAAAGTAAGCAGTGTTCCGGCGACAACACCTGGCATTGATAAAGGCAGGGTGACTTTGCGGAAGGTTGTAAAACCGTTGGCATAGAGATCACCTGATGCTTCTAAGGTGCGTGGATCAATGCGATCAATTGAGGCATATAGCGGCAAGGTCATAAACGGCAAGAAGTTATAGGTCATACCCATGACCACTGCAAAGGCGGTAGAAGTTAAAGTCGTGCTATCGCTGATAATTCCGATGGTTCGAAGAGTTGGAACGACAAATCCTTCTTCACCAAGAATCTGCTTCCAGGCCACAGTACGAAGAATGAAAGATGTAAAGAAAGGCGCGACGACTAGCACCAGAAAGAAGTTTTTATACTTGCCTGATTTAAATGCGATTGCATATGCCAGCGGATAAGAGATCGCTAGCGCTAGCAGTGTTGCGATCAAAGCGTAAACAAAGGAACGGCCAAACTGTTCTTTATTTTCGACGAAGGCATCGATGTAGTTTCCAAATCGTAAGGTTTGTTCGTATTGGCCGGTATCTCCCCCACTTAAGGGCGTCTGCGTTGAAGTCTGCGCCAAGTTAATGATCGGCAGGATGAAGAAGGTAAAGAGGAAGGCAAAACCTGGCAAAAGAAGAAGGTAAGGCGTTCTGATCTTCTGCATCGAAGTTGCGACTTACTCTTCGTCTAGATCTTCAGGGGTAACTTCAGATCCAGCAGTCACATCTTCATCGCCGCG
>CAZLTK010000027.1:0-10741 GCA_964562535.1 uncultured Candidatus Planktophila sp. | reverse complement strand
AAATCTCGAGTCGGCGTTGTGATTGCATAGCTTTTTCTATAGTTCTTTTCTCTTATTAGTCTTTAAATTAAAACGAGCGCGATTGAAATTAGGGTTAAGAGGAAGAAGGCAGGAAACGCTGTCTTTGCCTTATTTGCCTTGAAGTGAACAAAGATTGCACCGGCCATAAAGAACCAGAGTCCAACTAGTGGGAAGTAAGCCATCCAATTCCACTTGAGGCCAAGGATTAAGCCAAGCGCCAAGAGCGCTTCGAAGAAGCCAATAACGCGCGCGATTCCATCTTTAACATTTACATCGCGGGTGCCAGATAGCCCCTTCTCGTTACCGCTAGCCTTGGAAAGGCCAGAGATAACAAATACAACGGCGAGAAATGCCAGGATGATCGTTGCGCTAGTGCTCATGGGCTAAAGGTACTACAAGCGCTTAGGCCAGCGCCTCTCGGACTAAACGATCGGCGATCAACCGCCCTTGTGCAGTTAATTGGAAGGCGCCATCAATTTGCTCTAGATGGCCTGATGATTTGTATGCTTCTAATTTTTCTTTCGCGCTATCTGTCAATAGCGAGAGCGCCAAACCGGTGCGCATGCGAATTGCCAACATGATTGATTCATCACGTAATTGTTCAGCTGTTAAATCCTCTGAATCTGCAATTGGTGATTCGCCAGCAAATAACTTCTGCTTATAAGCGGTTGGGTGCTTTACGTTCCAGAATCTTTTGCGATCAATATGTGAATGCGCTCCTGGCCCAAGTCCCCACCAATTTGCGCTCTTCCAGTAAGCAATATTGTGCAGGCACTCTTTGCCAGGCTTGGCCCAGTTAGATAGTTCATACCAATTCAAACCTGCATCGTTACACATCTGATCAACCAGCAAATACATATCCGCCATCAGATCATCATTTGGCATAGTTAACTCACCACGTTTGATCTGCGCCGCAAGTTTGGTGCCGGTCTCAACAATTAACGCGTATGCGCTGATGTGATCGATATCCAGAGATAGCGCCTCAGTTACGGTGCTGCGCCAATCTTCCAGTGATTCACCAGGTGTTCCATAAATTAAATCAACGCTAATACTTTGAAAACCAGCGGCGCGTGCCATATCAACTGCCCGCCTTACATTAGCTGGATTATGGGTACGATCCAGCACCGCAAGTACATTCGGTTGTGCTGATTGCATACCGAATGAGATGCGGTTAAATCCTGCGGCGAGATAAGAAGATAATTTCTCTTGCGTTACTGAATCCGGATTTGCTTCAAGTGTTATTTCGCAATCAGCAGTTAAACCATTGCGCGCCTTGATCGCTGTGATTACTCGCCCTAGATCATGAGCCGGCAATAGCGAAGGCGTTCCTCCCCCGAAGAAGATTGTCGGAACTTGATCTTTAGGTGCGCTCTCAAGTTCACGTAGAACGGCATCGATGTAATCGTTAGAGACGATCTCAAGGGTTGCGCCATCCTGGAGTTCAGATGGCGTGTAGGTATTGAAGTCGCAATATCCGCAGCGCTTTATGCAGTACGGGATGTGTACGTAGAAAGAGAGCACGATCAGTCTTGCTTACGCGCGGCTTTAATCTTTTCAATATCAGCATCTGTGGCAAGGGCGGCAACGAAGGCTTCTTGGGGAACTTCAACGCGCCCCACCATCTTCATGCGCTTCTTACCTTCCTTCTGCTTTTCCAGAAGTTTGCGCTTACGAGAAATATCTCCGCCGTAACACTTAGCCAAAACATCTTTACGGATTGCGCGGATGCTCTCGCGCGCGATGATGCGTGAGCCAATAGCGGCCTGAATAGGAACTTCGAACTGTTGGCGCGGGATAAGTTCGCGAAGTTTGCCGGTCATCATCACGCCGTATGAGTAAGCCTTATCGCGGTGAACGATTGCGCTAAAGGCATCTACTGCTTCGCCCTGGAGCAAGATATCGACCTTAACGAGATTGCCTTCTTCATCACCGAGTTCTTCGTAATCAAGTGAGGCATAACCTTTAGTGCGGCTCTTTAATTGATCGAAGAAGTCGAAGACGATTTCAGCAAGTGGCAGGGTGTAGCGAATTTCTACGCGATCTTCCGAGATGTAATCCATACCTTGCATAGTGCCGCGACGTTCTTGGCAGAGCTCCATGATTGTTCCGATGTATTCAGATGGCGCAAGAATGGTGCACTTTACGATCGGTTCTTTTACATAGTTGATCTTGCCATCAGGAAATTCCGATGGGTTGGTAACGATAAATTCTTTGCCATCTTCGAGCATTACGCGATAGACCACGTTTGGCGCAGTCGAAATCAAACTGATTCCGGATTCACGCTCTAGGCGTTCGCGCACGATCTCCATATGAAGCAGGCCAAGGAAGCCGCAGCGGAATCCAAAGCCAAGGGCTGCAGAACTTTCTGGTTCGTAAACAAGTGCTGCATCATTTAACTGCAACTTATCTAGCGCATCGCGAAGCAGTGGAAAATCTGCGCCATCTAATGGGAAGAGGCCAGAGAAGACCATTGGCTTGGGATCTTTATAGCCGGCAAGTGCGGTCTTAGTTGGGTTCTGGTAATTGGTGACAGTGTCACCTACACGAGATTGGCGAACATCTTTTACACCTGTAATTAAATAACCTACTTCGCCAACGCCTAAACCTTTACTTGGCAGCGGTTCTGGAGAGATAACACCGACTTCAAGTGCTTCATGGCGAACGCCAGTTGAGAACATCTGAATTTGTTCGCGCGGATTGATGCGCCCATCAATAACGCGAACATAGGTAACTACTCCGCGATATGAGTCATAGACCGAGTCGAAGATAAGTGCGCGCGCAGGTGCGTTGGCATCGCCAACTGGTGCAGGAATCTGCGCAACGATCTGGTCGAGAAGTTCGGCAACGCCATCGCCAGTTTTTCCAGATACACGTAAGCAATCTTCTGGTTGGCAACCGATTAAGCGCGCAAGTTCTGCGGCAAACTTTTCAGGCTGCGCATTTGGAAGATCGATCTTATTTAGAACTGGAATAATTGTTAGGTTGTTTTCCATTGCCAAGTAAAGGTTGGCGAGCGTTTGGGCTTCAATACCTTGTGCGCAATCCACGAGCAGTACTGCGCCTTCGCAGGCAGCGAGCGAGCGCGACACTTCGTAGGTAAAGTCAACGTGCCCAGGAGTATCGATCATATTGAGGATGTATTCCTGGCCATCGATACCGCTGCGCCAGGGCAGACGTACCGCTTGCGATTTAATGGTGATGCCGCGTTCGCGTTCGATATCCATGCGATCTAGATACTGCGCGCGCATATTGCGGGCTTCTACAACTTCGGTGATGCCGAGCATGCGATCTGCCAGCGTTGATTTGCCGTGATCGATATGGGCGATGATGCAGAAGTTACGGATCTGCGCCGGATTAGTTGCTGCAGGTTGCGGAGCCTTGGCAATTGGAATTGCAGGCACTTATGCGACCTCTAACTTAACTTGGGCTTTAATTCTGGTGGAAAGAAAATTAACGAGCGCCGGCTTTGGCAGCTGCCTTAGCCATTGATGACTTCTTATTTGCTGCAGTGTTACGGTGAACAACACCCTTTGAAACTGCAACATCTAGAGCCTTTGAAGCGGCGCGGAGTTCTGCCGTGGTTGTTGCTGCATCGCCCTTTACGACTGCTTCGCGGAATTTACGAATAGCGGTCTTTACAGATGAAGAGACAGACTTGTTGCGAGCTTGCGCCTTGTTATTTGTCTTAACGCGCTTGATCTGCGACTTGATATTTGCCACGTGTATTACTCCGAACGTCTAAAGCTGTGATAACCCTTTTGGTTGCCAAGCAGATGCGTAGGTTATCAGCGCAGGGGGCGCAGGCTCAAATTGAGTTGAAATCCCCGCCTGACATAGGTCTTATCTGTGGACTTATCTGGGAGTTACCTAGCAGCGCGAGCAGCGGTAATCGTGGCCAAGGCTTTTTCGAGGGCATAGATCGGATCTGTCGCTGCTCCCTTTACTTGTGCATCTGCCAGAGCGATCGCTTGAACCGCCTTGGAAAGTGCGCGCGGTGTCCAACCTTGCAATTGGCGACGGGCTTTATCAATCTGCCAAGGCGCCATACCAAGTTGTCCGGCGAGTTCGAAAGATTTAGCACCGGTGGCAGAACCAGAAACTTTTGCCAGGCTGCGAAGTGCGGATGCGATTGCTGATGTCACCATTACTGGATCTGTGCCAGTTTCAATTGCGCTGCGCAACGAAATTAACGCAGTAGGTAAGTTCCCATCGATCGTTGCATCAGCAACATCAAAGCCAGTTGTCTCAACGCGGCCTTGGTGGAATTCATCGATATATTTTTCATCAATAACACCTGCAGGTGCATCGAGTGCGATCTGAGAAACTGCTTGTTGTAGCTCGCGCATATCGCCACCGAGCGCACCGACAAGGGCTACAACCGCTCCAGGTGATGCCTTACGGCCAGAATCTAGAAATAACTCTTTAACAAATTGCTCTTTCTCGGCATCTTTCTTTAAAGGCTCGCAAGCAATTATCTCGGGCTTGACTTTCTTAATTGCATCAAGGAGCGCTTTGCCCTTTACGCCGCCTTTATGGATAAAGATCACGGTGGTTGTGGCATCAGGTTCAGACAGATAACGAGTTACTTCATCACGAGATTCTTCAGGTAGGTCTTGCAGATCTTTAATGATTAGCGCACGGCGTTCAGAAAATAGCGATGGCGCAAGTGCATCAGAGATATCACCAACAATGGCATCGGCGGCCGAGATAGTGGTTACTTCAGCTTTTTCCTCTTTTAACTGCGCAGAGATTTTAGAGAGCGCGCGATCGGCCAGCGCTGCTTCAGAGCCAAGGATGAGATAGAAATCCTTCATCGCTTGGCTCCTCTCCTCTTAAATTCTTCTTAAATTCTTCTAGAAAATCATTCCCAGCGGAGAAAGGTTAACTTTGATCTGCTGGTTCGCACCTTAAGGCGATGGTTGCGGGCGCTAATTGCGATCGCACCATCTCTGTCGGTACGCAGTACTTTAGCGCCTGTCTGCGCCAATAGTTCAAGGGTGGCAGGTGCGGGATGGCCATAACTATTTCCCGCGCCAACGCTAATCATCGCAACTTGTGGCGAGAGCGCCTTGGTGAAGATCTCATCTTGATATGCCGAACCGTGGTGGCAGACTTTATAGATATCTACTTCGCGCGTAGTCGATGCGATCGCACCTTGCGATAAAGGCTCCATATCGCCACCTGCAAAGAGCGTGTAATCCTTAGTTGCAATTCGCACCGCGATACTTGAGTTATTGGGATCGTAACTTCCTGAATCTGGCCATAAGACTTCAATATCAACCGGGCCTTGCGCACTTTGCAATTGCGCACGTGCACCACGTTTTACATTTTGATACCAAGTCTGGCCAATCTTGCGCCCCTTGGTTACACCTGGCCAACCCGCGATGTGATCGGCATGGCCATGGGTGATTATCAAAAGTGGAATCTCGCGTACACCGAGTTGCTTTAAACAACGATCTATCAACTCAGGATCAGGCCCAGTATCTATAACAATTGCGCGGTTGTCGCCTAAATTAATCGCAGCGCCATCGCCTTGTCCGATATCGCAATTAGCAACTTGCCACTGCCCTGCTGGAAAGCGTTGCAGATAAGAAAGGCTCAGCACCAAGATAACAACGGTTACTACCAACCGCTTTGGCGCAAGCAAGAAGAGCGCAATAACAAAGGCGATAACGAGAAAACCAATCAAACCTTTCTGCAGAGTTAAGACTCGATACCCAGCAGCCCAATCGGCAACCCAGGCGATCCAGATCGCTAACGGTTTGATGCAGGTGATTAGCAAGGTAGAAAGTTGCGGAAAGAGCGGTGAAATTAGCGCTGCGATAAAGCCGGTGATAGTTATCGGTGCAACAGCAGGTGCGGCAAAGAGATTTGCAAATAACGATGCGGGAGATAGAAAACCAGATAGAGCAACGATTACCGGTGCACAGAAGACCATCGCGGCAATCGGCGGAGCAGCAGCTTGTGCCAATAACTTCGGCACACCGCGTGCAAAGAAATTCGTTACGCGCGGGGCATAGAGCAGTAGCCCTGCAGTAGCTAGAACAGAGAGCGCAAAACCTGGTTCGCGCGCCTGCCAAGGATCACCGACTACAACAAGTGCAATCGCAAATCCCAGCGCTGGCAATGAATCAGCACCGCGCCTGGTTCCGTAAGAAATAAGCAAGACCGCAGCCATTGCTGCAGCACGCAGAACAGATGGTGATGGACGAACGAGTGCAATAAAACAGATAAGTGCAATGGCTGTTGCAATAATGCGAAAGCGCATACTGCGAAAGAGAAATTGCATGCACCACAAGACAAATGCCGAAACGATCGCAAAGTTGGCACCGCTAACTGCAACTAGATGCGTTAACCCAGATCTGCGCATATCACTTTTGAATTGATCGCTCTGCAGTGAGGTATCCCCCAGAACCATTCCAGGGATAAGAGATGCGCCATCTCCTGAACCACTTGCGTTGCGAAGTCCTAAACGAATCGCTGCTAAAGATTTCGCCCACGAACTTGCTTGGGTAGTTGCAGTGATTGGGCCGCGAGAAATCAAGAGCGCACCAGTGCGCGCCTCTTTACTCTCTAAAACGCTAGCGCTTAATGAAATCCACTGACCTGGAAGTAGGCCCACCACGCTCTTATCTGAAGTAATAATCCGCACCGGAGTTCGCAGATTGAACTTTTCGCTGCCGCTATCAATCTGCCGTAGCGATGCTAGAAAGCTATAACTAGGTGGCAAGAAGTTCTGTCCGCTTACCCGCTTTGCTGTGCGCTGCGGATCAGTAGTTATTAACGCCCTTACTTCAACGGTGCTTTGAAAGTAATTAGCGACGGCACTTGATTCCAGACTCTGTTGGCGCATAGACATAACAACTGAACCCAAGGTCAGGGCAATTACCAGAACGATTACCCGGCGCTTCTTCTGTGAAAGCGCCAGCAAAACAAAGCAGATGGCGCCGAGAGAAATTCGCCACGGCGCCATCCAACTTTGCGTAAGAGCACCAATCCAAACCGCCCCTCCTAAAGCTAGGGCGCGGTAATCAATTAGACGCGTAACTTCTCTTTAAATTGTCCGTACTTAGCAGTTCCTATACCCGAGACCTTTAAGAGATCTTCAACTGTGAGGAACGGCCCATTTATTTTTCGATAAGCAACTATGCGCGCGGCAAGTACTGGACCGATTCCATCAAGTGCCTCGAGCTCTTTTGCGCTGGCACGATTTAGCGAAATTGGGCCAGTTACTTTCGCTTTGGCGCGCTGAGGCGATACACGTGCAGCGCTGCCACCTTTCTGTGGTGGATAGATATAAACCTGTTCACCATCTTTAATGATGCGCGCCAGATTTATATCTGAAACATCAGCGCCCTTTACCGTGTCTCCAGCCGCCTTTATTGCATCGATTACTCGCGAATTAATTGGAAGTGAATACACCCCAGGTTTTGTAACAGCACCTGCGACATCGACGGTTACCTGCGCAACGCTTTCGACCATAGTTAATTCAGGTGCAACGACTTCAATTTCTTGTGATGTACCGCGAACAACAAAGAAGGCAGATGTTGCAACAACAATTGCAGAAAGCGCGAGCAGTGAGCGTTTCTGGGGCGAGGTGAAGGAGATATGGCTCCACCAGGAGCGAAAGTTTTCAAGTATGGAATTCATGGCCCAGATTGTGCAGGGCTTTAACTTATTACCCTCAAGAAGTTAATTGGGCTGTGGCTAAATAACGATCTAAATAACGATATTGACAATCTTAGGAGCGCGCGCAATAACTTTCTTTGGCGTTGCACCATTTAACTCTGCAGCAATTGTTGGGTGGGCCAGCGCTAGCGCTTCGATTTCAGCATCGGTAATAGTTGGTGGAACTTCGATGCGCTCTTTGATCTTGCCATTTATTTGGATAACCGCTTCAACGGCATCTGCAACCAGTAGCTTTTCATCCACAACTGGCCAACCGGCAGTTGCAATCGCCGGCTTATGGCCTAGGCGTTCCCACATTTCCTCAGCGGTAAAAGGCGCTACGAGTGAGAGCATGATCGCAATCGCTTCCACGGCCTCGCGAACAGCAGGATCTGCAGCCCCTGGTCCTGAATCAATTGCCTTACGCGTTGCATTTACCAACTCCATCACGCGCGCAATGGCCACGTTGAAACGGAATGACTCAACAGCGAATGCAGCATCGTGCAACGCCTTGTGTGTTGCTTTACGAAGCGCGAGATCGCCAGTTGCGAAATCAACGCCCGGCTTTGAAGTTACATCTCCAGACAAACGCCAAGCGCGGCTTAAGAATTTAACTGAGCCAGAAGGTGAAACATCAGACCAATCGACATCATCTTCAGGTGGGCCAGAAAAAACCATTGATAAACGAATCGCATCTACGCCGTGGTTTTCGAGTTCATCCGAGAGGCGAACCAAATTGCCGCGAGATTTAGACATTGCAGAGCCATCCATTACAACCATGCCTTGATTTAGCAGGCGAGTGAATGGTTCGGTGAAGCCGAGCATTCCGATGTCATGGAGAACTTTTGTAAAGAAGCGTGAATAAAGCAGGTGCAAGATTGCGTGAGTAACGCCGCCAACGTATTGATCAACCGGCAACCAAGTATCGATATCGGCGCGCGAGAAGGGTTCGTTGTGGTTAGTAGAAGATGGGTAACGCAGGAAGTACCAAGAAGAATCTACGAAGGTATCCATAGTGTCGGTATCGCGAAGCGCTGCTGCGCCACACTTTGGACAAGAGGTATTAACCCAATCTGTTGCTGCAGCAAGCGGTGATTGTCCCTTTGGCTTTAGATCAAGACCTTTAGCATCAGGAAGCGTTAAAGGTAATTGATCTGCTGGAACTGGTACTTCGCCACACTTTTGGCAGTGAACGATTGGAATTGGTGTTCCCCAATAACGCTGGCGTGAAACAAGCCAATCGCGCAGACGGTAATTGCGCGCAGATTTTCCAAGTCCATCTGCTTCCAACTGCTTATTGATTGCAGTGATTGCATCTGTCTTGTTAAGTCCATTTAGAGAGCCAGAGTTAATCAGCTTGCCATCGCCAGTTGTGGCAACGCCAGAAACGCTGGGATCTTCTTCATCGCTCTGCACAACAACGCGTACAGGAAGTTTCATAGCGCGGGCAAAATCTAAGTCGCGTTGATCGTGTGCCGGAACGGCCATGATCGCACCGGTTCCGTAATCCGCTAATACATAATCCGATGCCCAGATTGGTAACTTCTCACCGTTTACTGGGTTGATGGCATAACGCTGTAAGAAGACGCCGCTCTTCGGACGATCTGTTGCTAAGCGATCGATATCAGAGGCGGCCTTTACAGATTCGAGATAAGTTTTAAATTCACCGTCAGCAGGTGTGCCGCTAGCAAGTTCTGCTGCGAGTTCAGAGTCAACGGCAACGACCATGAAGGTTGCGCCGTACAAAGTATCTGGGCGAGTTGTGTAAATCGTTACAGGCTCTGTGCGGCCTTCGATAACGAAGTTCACGTTGGCGCCTTGTGAGCGACCGATCCAGTTACGCTGCATCGTAAGGACTTTATCTGGCCACTTACCTTCGAGCTCTTTCATATCATCGAGCAAACGATCGGCATAATCAGTGATCTTGAAATACCACTGGTTTAACTTCTTCTTGGTAACGGCTGTGTCACAGCGTTCGCAAAGGCCAGCAACTACTTGCTCGTTGGCAAGAACTGTCTGACAGCCTGGGCACCAGTTAACGGCGCTATCTTTACGGTAAGCAAGTCCGCGCTTGTGAAGTTCGATAAATAACCATTGGTTCCATTTGTAGTACTCAGGATCGCAAGTGTTAAAGACGCGATCCCAATCGAAAGAACAGGCATAGCGACGCATCGATGCTTTCTGTGTTGCAATGTTTTCGTAGGTCCAGATGCGCGGATCTTCATTGCGCTTAATAGCAGCGTTTTCAGCTGGTAAACCAAAGGCATCCCAACCGATTGGGTGCATTACGTTAAAACCTTTTTGGATCCAGTAACGCGCGATTACATCGCCAAGTGCATATGCCTCAGCGTGGCCCATGTGTAGATCACCTGATGGATAAGGAAACATATCTAAGACATATTTCTTAGGACGCTTATCGTCGGCGCGACCTGATTTAAATGGTTCTAACTTGTCCCAAACTGGAAGCCACTTCTCTTGCACATAGGCGAAGTCATACGCAGCATGCGTTTGTTCATCGCGTGGAGTGGTCATTAACTTAGTTTATCGGGCTTTAGCCCCAAGTAACGCCAGTCAATTCTTCGCTAACGCTCCATAATTGCGCCGCTAATTGTTGATCGTATGCAATTGCAGCGGCGCGGGTGAGCTTTGGATATCCGCGCATCTCCATAAATCCATCTGGTCCAATATATGAGGCGCCATATAGCCCCGGATAAGTTGCGGCGCAGAGCGTTGGTAGCGCACCACGTCCGGCGCTCTGTGCAAATAACGTATTGGCTAGTGCGCCAGCTCGATCTTGCACTGTTGCCCCGCTAATTAAATTTGTTGCGGCATAGCCTGGGTGCGCAGCCACTGCTTCGATATTCCAATTATTACGGTTGCTGCGACGCTCGAATTCATGGATGAAAAGTAAGTTAGCGAGTTTGCTTAAGGCATAGGCCGACCAAGGGTTATATGCGCCAATTCCGCGGGCGCGATTGCGCAGATCATCTGAACTCATTCCAGAGATACGGGCGGCGCGATGCATCTGTGAAGATACAGCGACAACTCTTTC
>CAZLTK010000026.1:0-11028 GCA_964562535.1 uncultured Candidatus Planktophila sp. | reverse complement strand
GTGTCCGAGCCAACTGCGACCGATGTTGTGGCAGAGGTTCCAGCTCAAGATGTGACAACCGAAGAAGTGGTTGAACCTCAAGAAGCTGCAGCTGAAGACAAGCCTGCTAACTAAGTAACTCTTCTCTAATGCCACGCAAGGGCTCGCTATTACGCGAGTTACCTATTCTTGTTGTTGTCGCGCTCGCAGTTTCGCTCGTCATCAAATCATTTCTAGTTCAGTTCTTCTATATCCCTTCTGGGTCGATGGAGAACACCCTTCAGATCAATGATCGCGTTGCGGTAAATAAAGTCCCATTCATCAGTAAATCAATAAATCGCGGAGATGTAGTCGTCTTTCGCGATCCAGATAATTGGTTACCTGAGCCATACACGGGCGGTGGAAATAAATATTTGGCTAAGGTCAAGGAGGGACTTGTTGCCGTTGGCGTCCTACCAAATCCAGCAAAGCAATATCTGGTTAAGCGAGTAATTGGTATTGCCGGAGATAAAGTCGAATGCTGTGCCAAGAACAAGAAGTTAATGATCAATGGCGTTGAAATTGATGAGCCATATATCTTCGCGGGAAATACACCGAGTGATACTAAATTTAATGTGACCGTACCCGAAGGCAAAATCTGGGTTATGGGAGATCACCGTGGCGCCAGCGCTGATTCACGTTTCCATCAAGACGATATAAATCAAGGAATGGTACCAACTTCTAAGGTAACCGGACGGGTTATCGGAATTATCTGGCCAATTAAGAATTTTGGATTAGTTGGCTCTTACTCTTCGCTTAAGTAGCAAGTTGCTTTAAATGGTGAAAGTAATTGAATCGCTGCTAATTGAAGCGGGTATCACGCCACTTGCTGGAGTAGATGAAGCAGGACGCGGTGCATGTGCCGGACCTCTTGTTATTGCATCAGTTGTTCTCGCAGATCCATTTGCGCCAGAGTTGGCAAAAGTTCGTGATTCTAAAGATGTATCTGAAGTAGAACGAGAAAAGCTATTTGATCTCGTAACATCTGCAGCGCTCTCAATTAGCGTGATAACTGTGCCAGCGGCAGAGGTAGATTCTCGCGGCGTGCATGCTGCAAACCTCGATGGAATGCGACGTGCGGTACAGGGCTTATTGGTCACACCTAGCTATGTGCTTACAGATGGTTATGCCATTGAAGGTTTAGCGATTCCCAATGTGGCAGTTTGGAAAGGCGACCAAGTCGTAACTTGTATCAGCGCCGCTTCAATTATCGCCAAAGTAACTCGTGACCGCGCAATGCGCGAACTAGATATAACTTTTCCAGATTATGGTTTTGCCAAACATAAGGGCTATATCACCAAAGTCCACACCGAAGCGTTGCAAGAACATGGCCCGTGTATAGAACACCGCCGCTCTTTCGCAAATATTGCAGCGCTCCTTTAATAATTACACACAAGCGCTTCTAACATTGGATTAACTGTCTGTCCCTTTCCCTAACCTGCGCGCCATGGGCAAAGTAGGCGAGAAGAAGAACAATCAAAAGACTGGTGCATTTGGCGAACAAGTAACCGCTGATTACTTAGCTGTGCGCGGTGATGAAATTCTGGACCGCAACTGGCGGGTGCGTGAAGGCGAGATTGATCTTGTTTCGCTAAGCAGCGATGGCATATTTCACTTTATCGAAGTAAAGACTCGTTCCTCACTTGCCTTTGGCCATCCCTTCGAGGCGATCAATCGCGATAAAGCCCATCGCATGCAACGTTTAGCACTTGCTTGGCTTGCCACCCACGGATGTCTAGGTTGTGAATACGCGATCGATGTTGTGGCAGTTCTTATCGCAGTTGATGGAACGCATACCTTGGAATATAGAGGTGCGATCCTATGAGCCTGGGCCAAACAACTTGCGTTGCACTGCACGGGCTAGATGGTGCGATTGTCACCGTTGAAGTAGATATCGCCGATGGTCTTCCGATGTATTCGCTCCTTGGTTTACCGGATGCGGCGCTCAATGAATCTCGAGATCGAGTGCGAGCGGCGCTAATTAATTCAAATGAAGTATGGCCAAATAAGAAAGTTACTGTTTCGCTATCGCCAGCATGGTTGCCAAAAAGCGGTTCGGGTTTTGATCTATCCATTGCTCTAGCGATCTTGATCGCTCAAGGTGCACTTCCCCAAGAACCACTCGAAGACGTTGTTATCTTGGGCGAGCTAGCACTTGATGGTCGCATCCGTTCGGTGCGCGGGGTATTGCCTGCGCTGATTGCGGCATATAAATCAGGCATCAAGCGCGCACTTGTTTCGCCAGAAAACTATGGCGAAGCATCGCTAATGACGCAGATGCAGATCTTTACTTTTCCAAATCTGGCACAAGTTCTACGTTTCTTGCGAACCGGAGAAATTACATCTGCGCCACAACTTGATCTTGAACTTTCAGTAGAGGAAGTTCAACCTGATTTCTCCGATGTTGCAGGTCAAGCACGTGCCCGATTTGCAGCAGAGGTAGCAGCAAGTGGGGGACACCATTTGCTTTTGATCGGTCCACCAGGTGCGGGTAAGACGATGATCGCAGCGCGTTTGCCAACTATCTTGCCCGCACTTGGTATTGATCAAGCGCTCGAAGTAACTGCAGTGCATTCAATTGCGGGTTCTCTTGGAACTCGTTCGCCAATGTCGTTAGTTGCGCCAATTGTTTCGCCACATCACAGCGCATCACGCGTTGCCATGGTTGGTGGTGGATCGCATGCAATAAAACCTGGTGCCTGTTCGCTGGCGCATCACGGAGTTCTCTTTATCGATGAAGCCCCCGAATGTGCAGTTGGAGTTTTAGATTCACTGCGCCAGCCGTTGGAATCGGGCACGATCACGATCGCACGTAGCGTTGGCAGCATTACCTTTCCCGCACAATTTCTCTTGGTACTTGCCGCGAATCCTTGTCCGTGTGGAAAGTTCACCGGTAAAGGTCGGGCATGTATCTGTTCTTCACTTGCGGTACGGCGTTATCTCGGAAAGTTATCTGGACCGTTAATGGATCGTATTGATATGCGGGTGCAAGTGGAACCAGTTAGCCGCACTGAAATGGCGCAGACCGAACTCGGAGAAAGCAGCGCAGTTATTCGCGATCGGGTAGTTGCTGCAAGAGCTACTGCAGAAGAGAGATTTGCTGAAGAAAGTTGGAGCCTTAATTCGCAGATCCCATCTCGCGCACTGCGATCAACCTATAAACCTGAACGCGCTGCCATGAATTTTCTCCACGACCAATTAGAGAAAGAGCTGCTTACTGCGCGCGGATTGCACAAGATCATCCGCCTTTCGTGGACTCTGGCAGATCTTGCGGGCCACACAATTCCCAACCTTGCTGATGTGCAACGCGCTCACCAACTACGAGAGGGATCAGAGCTATGAAAGAAATCCAGGCCCGGCTCGCACTCTTTGCCGCCATTGAAGGCGGACATGTTTTCTGGAGCCAAGAGATCGCAACTTATGGTTCTGATCATGTTTATAAGAAGCTAATCGCAGGCGGTTACGACGGAGTTAAATTCGGAAAGACAATAGACCGATTGCGCGCTCTTAAGGTAGACGAAATTGCCAAAAGCATTGAAAGCGCAGGTGCGATCTTCTTAACTCCAGAAATGGCGCAATGGCCAGAACAGTTAAATGAACTCGCCGCTCCACCAATTGGTTTAATTGTGAAAGGCGATATTGATGTATTGCAAGAACGTGGTCTCGCAATCGTTGGAACGCGCAATCCAACGTCATATGGAATCCGAAACGCGGGAGATTTCGCAGCAGGTTTTGTCGATCGCGAATGGACGATCATCAGTGGCGGTGCATATGGAATTGATTCAGCAGCGCACAAAGGCGCGCTCATTGCCGAAGGATCAACAGTTGCAGTGCTTGCTGCTGGAATAGATGTGGCATACCCGGCAGGCAATGCTCGGTTATTTGCTGAAATCTGCGAGAACGGTGCGCTGGTCTCAGAAGTTATTCCTGGCGCCCATGCAATTCCGTCACGTTTTCTAACTCGCAATCGAATAATTGCTGCACTTTCCCAAGCGACCTTAGTCGTTGAAGCAGCTTTTCGTTCGGGTTCACTTCGCACCGCACGCGATGCCGCAGAGCTAATGCGCCCGGTAATGGCTATACCTGGACCTATTAGCGCTCCAACATCTGAAGGCTGTCATCGCTTAATCGGCGAACGCGCCGCTGAGTTGGTTACATCTGTTGGAGATGCGATCGAGTTGATTTCTACCCTTTAAATATTTGGTTTAGGCAATGCTCACGCTTAATGAGAGAATAAGCGCATGAGTGAATTCCGTTCGGGCTTTGTCGCAATTGTCGGCCGCCCAAACACTGGAAAATCAACTCTAATTAACGCACTTGTCGGTAGCAAGATCGCAATTACTTCACCGCATCCCAACACCACGCGCCATGCCATTCGCGGCATCGTAAACCAGCCAACTTTCCAAGCAGTGCTCGTTGATACCCCAGGTATCCATAAACCAAAGACTCTGCTCGGCCATCGCCTAAATGCAGTTGTTGGCGAGAGCATGGACTCAGTAGATATCGTTTTGATGTGCCTGCCAGCTGATGAAACTTCTGGGGGAGGAGATGTATTTCTTGCCCAAGAGATTGCTAAACACCCGCGCGCTAAGAAGTTCGCACTAGTCACTAAGACAGATTTAATCTCCAAGGAGAAGCTGGCCCTGCGCCTAGCCGGAATTAATGATTTGGCTAAGGGATTTACTTGGGATGAGATCGTTCCGATCTCTGCAGCGATACATTCACAGATTGATTTATTAGCAGAATTAATTGGCAAAAGCCTGCCGGTTGGTCCAGCCTTCTATCCCGATGGCATGAAGAGTGATCAAGATCAGCAGCAGTTGATCTGCGAACTAATTCGAGAAGCTGCCATGCGCGATGCCCGTGAAGAACTTCCCCACTCAATTATGGTGACAATCGATGAGATGTCAGAGCGCGATGAAAAAGGCTCACGTCCATTCTTTGATATTCATGCAACTATCCACGTAGAACGTGATTCGCAGACCGGAATTATCTTGGGCCATAAAGGCGAGCGTCTAAAAGATATTGGAATGCGTGCTCGTACCGATATCGAACGCGAACTTAACGCGCGAATCTTCTTAGGGCTACATGTAAAGGTATCTAAAGAATGGCAGCGCGATCCTAAATTGTTACAGCGTTTAGGATTTGGCGAAAACTAAGCGCTTGTTCTGCGGCTTGCTAAATATGAGCCGATCAAAACCAGTGGCAATCCAACGATAATTCCAAGGGTCAGTGGCTCATTTAAAATAATTACGCCTAGGACAACGGCAAAAGCGGTATTCATATAAGTAACCAGCGATGCGCGGGTTGGCCCAATCTCAGCCATAACTGCAAAGAAGATGGCAAATGCGATTCCGGTTGAAAATACACCTAGTGCGATCAGCGAATAAATCGCCTCATGGCTTACGGTGCGATCTGGCCAGAAGATAAAGAGCGCTGGTGAGTAAAAGACTGCAGTCATCGCCATCGCAATACCGTTGATCGCAACGCCTGAACCTTCTGGCATCTTGCGCGTAATGTAGATAACGGCAAAGGCATAACCGATAGATGCAGCGATTACCATCAAGATTGATAGCGGATCAGATGAACCGGTCAAACTTTCGATTCCTACTAGTAAGAAGACGCCAAGAAATCCGATAGCGATTCCAAATAACCGCTTTAGTTGCCAGACAGATTTATCGCCATACCTTGATGCAATTAGCGTTGAAAAAATCGGAACTGAGGAAACCAATAAACCAGCAAGCCCTGATGAGATCTTCTGCTCAGCAGTCCCGATCAGAATCCAAGGACCGACCATTTCAAAGAGGGCATAGACCGCTATGTAGCGCCAATTCTTTAACGCGGTAAAGAAAGTTTTATCGTAGATCGCAATTGGAATGAGAATTAGCGCACCGATGACGACTCTTCCCAAGACCACAATCGCTGGGTGGAATCCATCTTGTGGATCAACGGCAACGCGAATAAATAGATAAGGGATGCCCCATAAAAAGCCGGAAAGTAGAAATAGGATCAAATTACGGCGCGACATGAGTCGGGGTGCTCCAGTGCTAGAAAGGGTTTTGAATTAACGCAGCACGCTGCGATAGAGCGCAATAGTAGCCTGTGCAACAGCATCCCAGCCAAAGTGCGTTGTGGCGCGTTCGCGACCTGCTTTTCCATAACGCTTAAGTAGTTCTGGATCTGCCAATAAACGAGTAATTGCTTGCGATAAATCACCCTCAAATTTGGCGTGATCTTCGGTGTATTCAACTAATTCACCAGTTTTTAGATGATCGACAACTTCTGGAATACCGCCTACGCGCGATGCCAGAACTGCGGTTTGACATCCCATCGCCTCTAAATTAACAATTCCGAGTGGTTCATATATCGATGGACATAAGAAGAGTTCGGCTTGAGTTAAAACAGCTGTTAACTCATCGTGCGGCAACATATCTTTGATCCACCAGATGTTTTTGCGAGTTTGCTGTAGTTCAGCAATTAGATCGGCAACTTCTGCACCAATGCCTGGTTCATCTGGGCTTCCGGCGCAGAGTACTAATCCATATTCGGCAGGAACGGCTTTCCAGGCTCGCAGCAAATGAGCTAAACCTTTTTGACGAGTAATACGACCAACAAATGTGGCATATGGCCCAGTGATTCCATACTTTGCCAAAACAGATGGATCAGGATTCGGTGCAAACTTTGCAACGTCTACTCCATTGCGAATGGTGTGAACTTTACTTGGATCAACGCTTGGATAGGCGCTTAATACATCGGCGCGCATTCCATCGCTAACTGAAATTATTGCAGCAGCACTTTCGTAAGCTGTCTTTTCAGCCCAAGAAGAAATCTGGTAACCACCACCGAGTTGTTCAGCCTTCCATGGGCGCAGCGGTTCGAGTGAATGCGCGCTAACAACGTGGGGGATTCCGTACAGCAGCGATGCGGTATGTCCGGCCATATTGGCATACCAAGTATGTGAATGTACGAGTTGTACGGTGTCAAGATTTGTTGCGATCGCCAGGTCAGTTGCGATCGCTTGAAGCGCAGGATTTGCGGATGTGAATCCACTGGGAACGTCATATCCAAAAGCACCGTCGCTACGTTCTCCGCCAAAGCAATGGACATCTACCTGAACTCCACTGATACATCGAAGAGCCTGTGTCAATTGAAAGACATGTACTCCGGCTCCACCATAGATCTGAGGTGGCCATTCTTTGGTGACTATGCCGACTTTGAGATCGCTGCTCATAGATCAGAGCCTAAACCAACTTGTCGCAATTACTACTGTCGCGTTGGAAGTAACGCGAGTAGATTTAATCCATGAAGCGGAGAGAGCGACCACTAGGAATTGTCCTGGCAGGTGGCGAAGGCAAGCGTTTAATGCCGTTGACCGCAGATCGCGCTAAACCTGCAGTGCCATTCGGCGGCTCCTACCGGTTAGTGGATTTTGTACTATCCAATTTGGTAAATGCCGAGATGCGTAAGATCGCGGTGCTGACACAATATAAATCTCACTCTCTCGACCGCCACATAACAACTACTTGGCGCATGAGCACTTTGACCGGCAATTACATAACGCCAGTTCCTGCACAACAACGCCTTGGGCCTCGTTGGTACACCGGTAGCGCAGATGCAATCTTGCAGAACTTCAATTTAATTCACGATGAAAATCCAAACCATGTTCTTGTCTTTGGTGCCGACCACGTCTATCGCATGGATCCAGACCAGATGTTTGAAGCGCACCTTGAGTCTGGTGCCGGTGTAACCATCGCTGCTATTCGTATGCCGCGCGCTGAAGCGCACGACTTCGGTGTTATTGAATTAGCTGATGATGGAATCACAATTAAGGCATTCCACGAAAAACCATCGGACCCACCTGCCATGCCAGGTCACCCTGATCTTTGTTTGGTATCAATGGGAAATTACATCTTCCGCCGCGATGTTATGGAAGAAGCGCTAATTCTAGATTCTGAAGATCTAGAAAGTCGCCATGATCTGGGCGGAAATATTATTCCGATGCTCACCGCCAATGGCGTTGCAAAGGTTTACGACTTTGCTAATAACGTTGTTCCGGGTGAGACCGAGCGCGATAAAGGTTACTGGCGCGATGTGGGTTCAATCGATGCTTATTACGATGCCCATATGGATCTAGTCTCAATCCATCCAATTTTTAATCTCTACAACCGCGAATGGCCTCTGCTCACCAATCCACCATCACTTCCACCTGCAAAATTTAGCGAAGGTGGCATTGCTCAGGATTCAATCGTTGGCGCGGGTTCCATCATTTCTGGCGGCCATGTAAACCGAACTGTTATTTCTCATGATGTCCATGTCGGAGCCGGCGCATTTGTAGATGCTTCTGTTCTTATGCCATCGGTAAAAATTGGCGACAAAGCAGTTATCCGCAGCGCAATCTTGGATAAAAATGTAGTTGTAGAACCAGGTGCGCAGATCGGCGTTGATTTAGAGCGTGATCGTGCGCGATTTACCATCTCTGATGGCGGAATTGTCGTAGTCGGTAAGGGCGTTCGCGTTACCGCTTAGTTTTTACAACAATTTCTTTTGCTGCAAAATCTAGTGCCAGATGTGACGAAGGCGTTGCGGCAACGTTGGCAAAGAAGCCATGGATCATTCCTGGAAATTCCTTATAGATAAATTCAGCGCCATCGCTACTCAATTTCGCACAGTAATTCTCAGAGTCACTGACTAGTGGATCGTATTGCGCGGTGATCACAATTGATGGGGCAACTCCAGTAAGAGACTTTGCGCGCATAGGGGCAGCATATGGATTGTTATCGTGTTGGCTACCTTGCAGGTACTGATCCCAGAACCATTGCATCGCTTGAGTTGTTAACCCGTAATCTGTTGCCGCCTCGATATATGACTTAGTCGTGAAATCACGATCCAGACATGGATAAACAAGTAATTGATAAGTTAAGGCAACGTTTTCATCGCGCGCCTTTAGGGCAACTGCGGCAGCGAGATTTCCACCAGCGCTATCTCCACCAACGCCAATAAGGTTTGGATCGATACCAATCTCTTGAGCATGCGACTTAACCCAGAGAAGTCCGGCGTAACAATCATCAAAGGGCGCTGGGAATGGATGCTCTGGCGCCTTCTGGTAATTAACGCTGATAATTACCGATCCACTTTGATTTGCCAGGCGGTGAAGTGCGGCATCATAAATATCAAGAAAATTTAATACCCAACCACCACCATGGAAAAAGACCATGGCGGGTGCGTTCTGTTCATGATTTGGGCGATAGATCCGAATCGGCAGATCAGCAGAGGGGCCAGGAATAAAGCGATTTGTTACAGAGAGAATTGGTTCTGGAACGCCTGCAAATGCAACGCGACCTTGCGTCAGCTCACGTATAACTGCAACGGGTGCTTCCCAGACTTGCGGAAGTCCTGCCGCTTTCTGATCCGCTAATTGCTTAACAATCTCAGGAGCTAAGGTCATTTAATTAACTCCAATTTTCGGTGCGATCGCGCAGTGTGCGATATCGCTCAACGACATCTGGTGTTGCAGTTGCAGATACTTTTTCAATCTTTCCAAGATCCCAAATAGGTGCGCTATCTCCACCAAGTAAAGCCCAAGCTGCTTGGCGGGCTGCGCCATTTGCTACATATTCTCCCGCAGGTGGAACAAGGACTTCTCGACCGAATAACGCCGCCGCAATTTGCGAAACCGCAGAGTTTTTCGCAGCGCCACCAATCAAGATAATCCGTTTTACATTTACGCCTAACTTCTCTAAGGCATCAACGGCATCAACTAAACCGCAGAGCATTCCTTCAACCATCGCGCGGGCGATATCTGCCGCATTTGAGTTATTTAAATTCATTCCGCCAAATACACCTGTTGCATGTGGTCGGTTAGGAGTTCGCTCACCTTCGAAGTAAGGCAGGAGCGAAAGTCCATTAGCACCTGGCTTGGCGGACAATGCAAGTGCTCCAACTTCATCATGTGTTTTTCCAAGGATGCGAGTTGCTGCATCCAAGATGCGCGCTGCATTTAAGGTACAGACAAGTGGCAAGAAGCGACCAGTTGCATCAGCAAAACCGGCAACTTGGCCAGATGCATCATGGGTTGGTGTTTCAGAGACTGCAAAGGCGGTGCCACTTGTTCCCAGTGATACGACAACATCGCCGGCTTGTGCCTGAATTCCAAGTGCGGCGGCTGCGTTGTCGCCGGCGCCTGGTGCAATTGGAATTCCCGCTGGAGTTGTTCCGCCAAATTGTGCTGGCGAAATAATCTTTGGCAGATATATTTCGCGATCGGTGCGCAGCACCTTTGCCAAAATATCGCGGCGATATTGCGAAGTTGTTGGATCGAAGTAACCAGTGCCCGATGCTTCGCTGCGATCTGAGAAAAGTTTTCCGAAATCTAGAGCCTCACCTTTACTGTGTTGCAGTTGCCAAGATAACCAGTCGTGGGGGAGAGCAACACCAGCAACCTTTGCGGCGTTATCTTTTTCGCTATCGGCCAACCAACGTAGCTTTGTTGCAGTAAATGATGCAACTAATACCGAGCCAACTTGTTTGGCAGTTTCTGCATTTCCGCCGAGTTCTTTATTTAGCGCTGTTGCGGCATCTGCCGAACGCGTGTCATTCCATAGAAGTGCATCGCGAATTACTTTGCCGTGCACATCGAGTGCGACCATTCCATGTTGCTGTCCACCGATTGAGATCGCTGCAACGCCATCAAGACCGCCAGCTGCAGCAATAGCGGTATCTAGGGCGCTGACCCAGTGTGCAGGATTTACTTCTGTGCCATCAGGGTGAGTAGCGCGGCCTTCGCGGACTAACTCGCCGGTAACGCCATCGCGGATGACGACCTTGCAAGATTGAGTAGATGAATCCACGCCCGCGATGAGTTTTTGGTTAGCCATGGGTAGAGGTTAGACTGTACCTGTCAACGTTGACCACTTATTCTCAAGTCTAAAATTCATTTTGGCTTAGATTTATAATTTTTTGAACTGGAGTTTTCATGCGTATTGGCGTCCTTACAGGTGGCGGAGATTGCCC
>CAZLTK010000025.1:0-11406 GCA_964562535.1 uncultured Candidatus Planktophila sp. | reverse complement strand
GTGCACGGCGATGTTGTATCGGTGGTGAAGGCATGAATAATGCTCAGTTGTTGCTAGATGATCCAGGTTGGATCATCACTCTTAAGGCAGTTATTGTCTTTGCGGTTTGTGTTGTTTTGACGATCATGTCTGTATGGGGCGAACGTCGCATCGTTGCTCGTATGCAGATGCGCCTTGGCCCTAACCGCGTTGGAAAATTTGGCTTAATTCAGGCTCTTGCAGATGGCGTAAAACTTGCCCTGAAAGAAGATTTGATTCCAGCAGCTGCCGACAAGGTTGTATTTGTTATCGCTCCAGTAATCAGCACGACCGCTGCATTTATGGCCTTTGCGGTTATGCCAATGACTGGTCCAGTTAACTTCTTTGGTGAAGAAACGGTTATGCAGTTAACCGACCTACCTGTTGGTGTTCTCTATGTTCTTGCTACTGCATCAGTTGGTGTCTACGGAATTGTTCTTGCCGGTTGGTCATCAGGTTCGACTTACCCTTTGCTTGGCGGACTTCGTTCCAGCGCACAGGTTGTTTCTTATGAAATTGCGATGGGCCTCTCACTTGTTTCAGTCTTTATCTACTCCGGATCAATGTCCACATCATCAATCGTTGCCGCACAACAGAGCACCTGGTGGTACGGACTTGTTCTCTTCCCATCATTTGTTATATATGCAATTTCTATGGTTGGCGAAACAAACCGCGCACCATTTGACTTAGCCGAAGCGGAAGGCGAACTCGTTGGTGGATTCCATACCGAATATTCATCACTTAAATTCGCACTCTTCTTCTTGGCAGAATATGTAAATATCATCGCAGTTTCAGCGTTAGCAACAACGCTATTCCTTGGTGGATATCACGCAATTCCAGGCCTGGGCTTTACAGAGCAATGGCTCGGCGGCTGGTTCACACTCGTCTGGTTCTTCTTAAAAGTTCTCTTCTTCTTCTTTGTTTTCGTATGGTTACGTGGAACTCTTCCTCGATTGCGCTACGACCAATTTATGCAATTTGGTTGGAAAGTCTTGATTCCGGTCTCATTGCTCTGGATCTTGGTAGTCGCAACGCTTCGTTTGATTTCAACAAGCAGCCAGTCTCGCGTCACCACATTTATCTTTGCTGGCGTTGTAGTCCTGATCGTTATGGGAATTTCTACAGCAGTTGATGCCTCAAAGAGAAAGCGCGCTGCACATGTTTACCCAGAAGCAGCAGCGCCTAGTTTTGCCGTTCCATCGCTTCCATCCGAAATAACCACAATCAATGTTTCAAATAGTGTTTCAGACAAGGGAGGCGATCGTGGCTGACCAAAATGAATTTCAACCACTCGTAAATAAAGAGAATAAAGATGTAGATATCACCAGCGTGGCCTATGAAAAAGTAGAACAACCTGGTCCTAAGAGTTTGCTTAAGCAAGCCCAAGGTTTCTGGGTCACCTTTATCACCATGTTTAAGAAGGTAAATACTGTTCAATACCCAGAAGTTAAAGAACCAACTGCCGAACGTTTCCATGGTCGCCATCAGTTAAATCGCCACCCAGATGGACTTGAAAAGTGCATCGGGTGCGAACTCTGTGCGTGGGCATGTCCGGCTGATGCGATTTATGTAGAAGGTGCAGATAACACTCCGGATAATCAAATGTCACCAGGAGAGCGTTACGGCAAGGTCTATCAAATTAACTATCTACGTTGTGTTTTCTGTGGACTTTGCATCGAAGCATGTCCTACTCGTGCGCTAACGATGACAAATGAGTACGAGCTCGCTGACTCAACTCGCAGCAAGCTAATCTTCGAAAAAGACGATCTACTTGGCCCGCTTCGCGCAGGCATGTTGCCACCACCACATCCAATGTATCCAGGTATGACCGATACCAACTATTACAACGGCGATGTTAAGGAAGCTCATCCTTCACAGGAGCAGAACTAATGGAACCTTTACTAACTATTCAGACGCCAGAGACAGTTCTCTTCTGGTTCTTAGCGCCGCTTTCAGTTCTTGCTGCACTTGGAATGTTGTTAGTTAAGAAGGCAGTTCATTCAGCGTTATTACTTGCTTGGGTTATGGTCTCGCTCGCAATTTTTTACATCGCACAAGGTGCGCTCTTCCTCGGAATTGTTCAGGTGGTTGTCTACACCGGTGCGGTGATGATGCTCTTCCTCTTTATCTTGATGTTGGTTGGTGTTGATTCATCAGATTCGCTAACCGAGACAATTACTGGACTTCGTCCAATTGCAATCACTGCAGCAGTCGGCTTTGGCGGATTAATGGTTTCACTCCTTGGTCGTGCAACTTTGGGTCGCGAACCAATTGGATTAGATGCTGCAAATGGACCAGGAAATGTGCAAGGACTTGCTGCACTCTTATTCTCAAAGTACGTATGGCCATTTGAAGTTATCTCAGCGCTGCTAATTACTGCAGCAGTGGGTGCAATGGTTTTGGCACATCATCAACGCACAACTCCACGCCCAACCCAGCGCGAACAATCAGTAAATCGTTTCCGCTCAGATTCTCTAGCAGGCGCTGCCGGCCTACCTGGACCAGGTGTCTTTGCTCGTCACAACGCAGTCGATGTTCCAGCGCTCTTGCCAGATGGAACGCCAGCTCCTTCTTCAATTTCTGCAACGCTTAAGGCGCGTGGCGATGTAATTGATTCAGCTAAGTTCCAACTCGACAATGTTGATACATCAGTTGTGGAGGAGAAGTAATGAGCCTCGATAACTATCTCTACCTTTCCGCGATTCTATTTACGATCGGCGCCGTTGGCGTAGTCGTTCGCCGCAACGCCATTGTTGTCTTTATGTGTATTGAGCTAATGCTTAACGCCGCAAATCTTTCACTAGTAACTTTCTCAAGAATTAACGGAACGTTAGATGGTCAAGTAGTTGCCTTCTTCACGATGGTTGTTGCAGCCTGTGAAGTAGTAGTAGGACTTGCGATCATCGTCACGATCTACCGTTCACGCCGATCAGCATCTATCGATGATGCTAGTTTGTTGAAGCGATAAAAATGGCTACCAACAACGGTCTCGTTTATTTAATCGCGCTACCACTCTTTGGCGCACTTGCCCTGCTACTTCTTGGGCGCAAGGCAGATAAGTGGGGACACCTACTTGCTACTGCGATGTCTGCTGGATCATTTGCAGTTGGTTTAATTCAACTTTCACAGATGCTCGATCGCGAAGCAGAGCTACGCCCGGTTACGCAGAAGCTCTTTACCTGGATCAGCGTTGGAAGTTTTAATGTAGATGCATCGCTCTTACTAGATCAGTTATCGATCTGCTTTGTACTTCTTATTACCGGCGTTGGAACCTTGATTCATATCTATTCCATCTCATATATGTCTCACGACAAAGATCGCCGTCGTTTCTTTGCATACCTAAACCTCTTTATCGCAGCGATGTTGCTCTTGGTGCTCGGTGACTCATACCTCAACCTCTATGTTGGTTGGGAAGGCGTAGGACTTGCCTCCTATCTATTGATCGGTTTCTGGAATCAAAAACCAGCGTATGCAACTGCTTCTAAGAAGGCATTTGTCATGAACCGTATCGGCGATATGGGGCTTTCTTTTGCGATCATGATCGCCTTTGCCACATTAGGCACTGTTTCATTTAGCGGAGTAAAAGAACATTCACATCATGCATCTGAAGCAGCTATGACTGCCATCGGAGTTATGTTGTTGGTTGCGGCAGTCGGAAAGTCTGCGCAATTCCCATTGCAGGCATGGCTAGGCGATGCGATGGCGGGACCAACTCCAGTCTCTGCTTTGATCCACGCCGCAACAATGGTTACTGCAGGCGTTTATCTAATTGTTCGCTCTAACTTTGTATTTGACGCTGCTCCAACCGCACAACTTCTCGTTGTTATCGTTGGAGCAATCACTCTCTTGTTCGGTGCCATTATCGGTATGGCTAAAGATGACATCAAGAAAGCACTTGCTGCTTCAACAATGTCTCAGATCGGTTACATGATCTTGGCATCTGGCCTTGGACCTGCTGGTTACGCATTTGCAATCATGCACTTGCTTACCCACGGATTCTTTAAAGCCGGAATGTTCCTTGGCGCAGGTTCGGTAATGCATGGCATGAACGATGAAGTAAATATGCGCAAATATGGTGGACTGCGTAAATTTATGCCGATCACATTTGTGACCTTTGGTCTTGGCTACTTAGCAATTATCGGAGTTCCACCATTCGCTGGTTTCTACTCCAAAGATATGATTATTGAAACGGCGCTAAATGCCGGTGGTGCAAAGGGAATTATTCTCGGTTCAGTCACGCTCTTAGGTGCAGCGATCACCGCCTTCTATATGACGCGCGTAATGATCTTGACCTTCACAAGTCCAAAGCGTTGGGACGATAACCAACATCCACATGAATCACCTGCCTTGATGTGGGTACCGATGGTAATCCTTTCAATCGGCTCAGTTATTTCAGGCTATCTGCTCTATCGTGGAAAAGCCTTTAAGCATTGGCTAGAGCCACTCTTTGAAGAACACGGTGAGCACACTGAACTTCTGCCTCCAATTGTTGTCTCTGGACTTGCTCTCACAATGGTTGTAATTGGTGTTGCAATTGCAGTCATCAAGTACCAACTCTCTGAAATTGATAACGTGGCACCAGAAAAAGTCTCTATCTTTACTCGCATCGCACGACGCGACTTGCTCCAAGATGATGTAAACGAAGCGCTCTTTATGCGCCCAGGACAAGCGTTAACTTCCGCCTTAGTCAAGATTGATGACTCGGTTGTTGATGGCGCAGTTCGCGGTGTTGGAAAGATGGCGCTTGGCTCTGGTTCTGCGCTCCGCGAAACTCAGACAGGTTTTGTTCGTAGCTATGCAGTTCTAATCTTGATCGGCGCAGCAGCGCTAATCGCGGCAATTTGGGTGGTAACAACGTGAACCTGGCAGATATGAACATCCTCACTTTCTTGATGCTGTTGCCGCTTATTGGCACCGCCTTCATCGCGCTAGCGCCTAAGACAAACGTTCTTTTAACTAAGCAGATCGCCCTTGTGACCACAGCTTTGGTTGCTCTTGTTGGCATTTACATGACGATCTCCTTTGACTTCAACGCTAAAGGTTTTCAATTCGTAGAATCTCGCGAATGGATTCCTGCCTTCGGTATCAAATATGCACTCGGCGTCGATGGCATCGCACTTGTTTTGATTTTGATGTCCGTTCTCTTAACTCCAATTGTTGTAGTTGCCGGATGGAATGAATCTGAAGGCGGACGTTGGAGCCCTAAGGTCTTCTACTCACTTCTTTTGGTACTTGAAACAATGATGATCGGCGTTTTTGCTTCAACTGACGTCTTCTTGTTCTACGTCTTCTTTGAAGCGATGTTGGTCCCGGTTTACTTCCTAATTGGTGGTTTTGGTTCCGGCGAACGCGCTGCCGCAGCAGTGAAATTCTTGCTCTACAGCCTTTTTGGCGGATTGCTAATGCTCGCCTCCATTATCGGCATTTATGTAATGGCAACTCGCTACGGCAACCGCACCTTTGATATAACAACACTTTCTCAATTGCACACAGTTCTTACTCCGATGATGGAGAACGTCTTATTCCTCGGATTCTTTATTGCATTTGCGATCAAGGCTCCGCTCTGGCCGCTACATACATGGCTGCCAGATGCTGCTAAGTCAGCGACCCCTGGCACATCAGTCTTGCTCTTAGGTGTTCTCGATAAGGTCGGAACATTCGGAATGATCCGTTACTGCCTAACTCTCTTTCCAGAGGCAAGTAAGACATTTACACCGTTGATTATTACCCTTGCAGTTATCTCAATCCTCTATGGTGCATTCCTTGCAATTGGTGCGAAAGACATCAAACGCCTGATCGCATATACCTCGATCTCTCACTTCGGATTTATCACTATGGGAATCTTCGCGATGACTTCGCAGGGTATGTCTGGTTCAACGCTGTACATGTTTAACCACGGGTTCTCAACAGCAGCGCTCTTCTTAGTTGCCGGATTTATGATTTCGCGCCGTAATTCATCAACCATCTCTGATTTCGGTGGACTACAACGTGTAACACCAATCATGGCTTGGTCATTCTTTATCGCAGGTCTATCGAGCTTGGCGCTACCGGGTCTATCGAGCTTCGTTAGCGAATTCCTCGTATTAGTTGGAACCTTTACGCGATATCCAGTTGCAGCAGTTATCGCTACCTTCGGTATCGTCTTAGCGGCTCTATACATTTTGATTCCGGTACAGCGCGCGCTGCACGGCCCAACAACTCCGGGCAATGAGAATTTAAGCGATTTAACTCTGCGCGAGAAAATTGCGATTGCACCAGTTATCGCAACGATCGTTGTGCTTGGTTTCTACCCATCGCCGCTGCTAAACATCATTAATCCAGTATCGCAAACCATCATTTCGCAACAAGGATTTAGCGATCCAGCGCCAACGATGAGTGAGGGCAAGTAATGATTGAATTCGTATCTCCAACTCTTGATTACGCACTTCTTGCACCGATTCTGATCGTGCTTGGTGGCGCAGTTCTCGGTGTACTCATCGAAGCCTTTGCTCCTCGTAAATCTCGCGCTTCATCACAACTGTTTATCACTCTGGCCACTTTGGTTCTATCGCTAGTTTCGCTAATTCGCGTGCGCGATCGTTCTTCATCCGCGGCTGCGATGGAATCAGTAACCTTCGATGGCGCAGGAATGTTGATTCAAGGTTCGATTCTTCTTATTTCAATCATTGCGGTCTTTTTACTTGCAGATCAGGAGAACTTCACCGCACTAGCTGCAGCTCTTCCTGGATCAGATGAAGAACGCTCATCACTGCAGCAAGATCTAAGAGTTACAGAGATCTACCCACTGACTCTCTTTGCAGTTGCGGGAATGCTGCTCTTTCCAGTTGCTACCGATTTAATTACGCTCTTTGTGGCGTTAGAAGTTCTCTCACTTCCACTTTATCTTTTGGCCGGTCTATCGCGCCGTCGCCGTCTGATGTCGCAAGAGGCAGCGCTTAAGTACTTCTTGCTCGGCGCCTTCGCATCAGCCTTCTTCTTGATGGGTATTGCATACCTTTACGGCTATTCATCATCAGTTACCTTCTCTGGAATTCACTCAGCGGTAATCGGTGGCAGCGGAAACGATATTTATCTACTTCTCGGAATTGCATTTATCTCAATTGGGCTCCTCTTCAAAGTTGGCGCAGTTCCTTTCCACGCTTGGTCACCAGATGTTTATCAGGGCGCACCAACTGCAGTTACCGCTCTTATGGCAGCTGCAACCAAGGTTGCCGCATTCGGTGCAATGCTCCGTATCTTCTACGTCTCATTTGCAGAGGCTTACTGGCAATGGCGTCCAGCAATCATCGCGATTGCTCTTATAACAATGGTCTTTGGTTCACTCGTTGCAATCGCACAGCGCGATGTAAAGCGCATGCTCGCTTACTCATCTATCGCCCATGCAGGGTTCTTGCTCTCAGGTGTAGTTGCACTAAGCAAATCAGGTTTGGAATCTTCGATCTTCTATCTCTTTGCATACGGAATTGCCACAGTCGGCGCCTTTGGAATTGTGACCTTAGTTCGCGATTCTGCCGGTGAAGTTACCGATCTAAATCGCTGGAGCGGTCTAGGAAAACGTTCTCCATGGGTTGCCACAGCATTCGCTGGATTCTTACTCGCCTTTGCTGGAATCCCTCTAACGAGCGGATTTATCGGAAAGTTCTCAATCTTCTCTGCCGCCTACGAAAGCGGATCAACAGCAATCTTGATAACTGGCGTTCTTTCATCAGCGATCGCAGCGTTCTTCTATATCCGCGTAATTGTTCTGATGTTCTTTAAAGATCCAGTCGAAGATGGAACTAGCGTTGTGATTCCATCAATCTACACACAGATCACAATCACAGTATCTGCAGTAGCAACATTCGCGCTCGGAATCTACCCAACTCCTTTGATTAACTTTATTCAAAGTTCAGCCCAGTTCCTTCGCTAATGTCATCATTCGGCATTCCTGATTTAGATCCCGCCCTTGAGGCAGATCTTGCTACAGGTATGCAAGGCGTTGAACATTTACTGCGTGAGCACATCAAAGGTGATTACCCGCTAGTTGAAGAAACTTCTCGCCACTTAGTTGCAGCCGGTGGAAAGCGTTTGCGCCCGCTATTAACTCTTATCTCATCTCACTTTGGCGATCCAACGCGTAAGGAAGTAATTCCCGCAGCAGTGGTCTGCGAATTAACGCACCTGGCAACGCTCTATCACGATGATGTAATGGATGAAGCGCCACTTCGTCGCGGTGTAGAGAGTGCAAATAATCGTTGGGGAAATACCATCGCGATTTTGACTGGCGATTATCTTTTCTCTAAGGCATCAGATCTACTTGCTGACTTAGGCCCGGAAGCAGTTCGCCTACAAGCGCGAACTTTTGAGCGCTTAGTTATTGGTCAGATCATGGAAACCCAGGGACCACAGAACGGTGAAGATCCACTTGCGCATTACCTGCGAGTTGTGGGGGATAAGACAGGTTCACTTATTGCAACTAGCGCACGCTTTGGTGCACTTCTATCGGGAGCTCCACGTGAAACCGTTGAAACGCTAACTAAATTTGGAGAACAGATTGGTATCGCATTCCAACTGGCTGATGATGTAATCGACATCGCTAGCGAATCTAGCCAATCTGGAAAAACTCCAGGAACAGATCTGCGTGAAGGCGTTCCTACCCTTGTAACCTTAAATGTAATGGCATCAAATAAAGCTGAAGATGCCGAACTTAAGCGGGTATTGAGCGCGCCGATACATGACGAAGTTGAAGTTCAACAGGTTCTTCGCGCACTACGCACTCATGATGGCTTGCAACAAGCCCGCCAACAGCTTGGAAATATTGCTAAAGATGCACGCACCGCACTTGGCCCACTGCCACTTAACACGGCAACTAGCGCTTTGTTCTCACTATGCGATGCTGTTGTCGACCGATCTGCCTGATTTTAAAAGATCCGTCGCCAGCGTCATTAGCGCTAACCAGATAAAGATAAATCCCACCCAACGAGCTGTAGGCATCGCTTCATGATTGATCCAAACACCGATTGAAAATTGAATCGTTGGAGTTATATATTGCAAGAGCCCGATCGTCGAATATGGAAGACGTGTAGTAGATCCGTTAAATAACAGTAAAGGTATGGCCGTTACTGCGCCCGCACTAATCAAGAGAATGGTTAGGCCTGCGCCATTTCCAAACTGTCCTTCGCCCTTAGATCCAATGATAAATAGATAGGCGCAGTAAGGAATAAAGGCGATCATCGTTTCGATCGCTAGACCTTCGAGCGCACCAAGCCCAAGTTGTTTCTTAACTAGCCCATAAGTTCCCCAAGAAAGCGCTAGGCCGAGTGCCACCCAAGGCAGGCGACCGTAATCAACGGTAAGGATGATTACTCCCACAGTTGCAATTGAAACTGCTACCCATTGAAGCCGGCGCATCTTCTCTTTCAACAAGATCACACCGAAGGCGATGATTATCAAAGGGTTTATGTAATAACCAAGTGATGCCTCAACAACGTGCCCGTTATTGGTTGCCCAGATATAAATCAGCCAGTTTATTGAGATCAGAACTGAGGCAAGGAATAACTTGATTGCCACCTTTGGGCGACGAAAAGTGGCCAAGGTCGATTTAAGGGCATGAGTTATAGCCAGAACAATTACACAGAAAATTAAAGTCCAGACAGCGCGGTGCGAAACGATCTCAAGCGGGTTAGCAGGCTCGAGTAGCGGCCAATAGAGAGGAAACATTCCCCACAAGACATATGCGCTTACCCCATATATGAGGCCAAGCTTCTGCTTTTTCAATTAACGGAAATTCACAAATTGAACTGCGAACTCCCACTTACCTTCTTTGATCAGCGCCATCGTGGCTTGCAGGTCGTCACGGCTCTTACTTGTCACGCGTAGTTCATCTCCTTGGATCTGAGATTTAACTGACTTTGGACCCTCATCACGTAAAAACTTAGCGATCTTCTTCGCGTTCTCTGTAGAGATGCCTTCTTTAAGTGGGCACGAGATCTTGTAGATCTTTCCAGAAAGTTGTGGCTCGCCTGGATCAATATGCTTTAGTGAAACTCCGCGCTTAATCATCTTATCTTTGATGACGTCGAGAGTTGCCTTAGCGCGTTCTTCGGTATCTGCTTCTATGTTGATTTTTTCTCCGGCCATTTCAATCTTTGCACCGGTATTTTTAAAGTCAAAGCGGGTATCAATCTCGCGGATCGCTTGGTTTATAGCGTTATCAAGCTCCATACGATCAATCTTTGAAACAACATCGAAACTGCTATCAGCCATGATGGCCCTCCTAAAAGCGGTAAAGATCACTTTGAATAGCGCTAGGTTATCGCGCTTGGCAAGATTAATAAAGTTTATAAGAAGTAGAATTAATTTATGCGCTTTCGACAGACTATCGCTTTAGTGGGAGCCATTTTTCTTGCATTTTCGGCATCGCCAGCGCCAGCGCACACAGTGCTAGTTAACTCAATTCCTCAGAGTGAATCAGTGATTAATTCGCTTCCACCAGAAGTGACTATCACCTTCGCAGAAGAGTTGATTGCTATTGGAGATTCGAATTCAATAAAGGTTTTTGACTCCACCAATAATGATGTAAGCCAAGATGAGGTTTTAGTTGCTGGTCCAACGCTTTCTAAAGCGCTAAAAACCAGCGATAAAACTGGAGAATTTAGAGTCGAGTATCGTGCAGTGGCTGCTGATGGGCATGTGATTAAGGGCGAATTTACTTTCACAGTTGAAGCGTCGGCAGTAACAACTTCAGAGATTAAAACTGAACCAATCACGACCTCGTCATCTCCATCAGAAAATAAACTTTCTATTTATCTAATTCTTAGCGCCACTGCGATTGTTGGTGGCTTGCTAATCTTGATTTTTATCTGGAAAAAGCGGGCAAAATAGCCGATTACCCCTCGCTAAATATTTGAGGTAATCTTGCGCCCGCCGTAAAAGAATGACCCTGGCGGGTTGCCCGAGCGGCCAATGGGAGGGGACTGTAAATCCCCCGGCTCTGCCTTCGAAGGTTCAAATCCTTCACCCGCCACCAGTAACGCATATTTTGCTCACTTTTTCTTATGAGCCCAAAGTTGTAGCATCGAGACATGAGCGCATTTAGCCTTCGCATCCAACCTGTACGAGATTTAATGGCCGAAAAAGGGCTTGATGCCTTTGTGCTTCGCCGTAATCCAAATCTAGCTTGGGCCATTGCTGGACGAGCACATGTTCCAACAACTATCGATGCGGCTTGTTTTGATTTAATCATTACAAAAGATTCAGCGGTTGCAATAACAAATGTTGTCGAGGCGCCACGATTAATTGCTGAAGAGTTGCCTACAGAAGTTTCGGTACAAACCGTTCCGTGGTCGCAAGGGCGCGATCCGTTGCTGCCAACAGGAGCAAAAGTAGGTTCTGATCAACCAGGTGGTG
>CAZLTK010000024.1:0-11573 GCA_964562535.1 uncultured Candidatus Planktophila sp. | reverse complement strand
TGCTGATTCTGGTTCAGTAAGTCTAGGTTCGAGTCCTGGTACCCCAGCGCAGTACCCAAGCACCACCGCAGTAATCAGCAGTAAAAATGTACTAGGGCCCCGTCGTCTAGCGGCCTAGGACTCTGGCTTCTCAAGTCAGCTACGAGGGTTCGAATCCCTTCGGGGCTACAAATCGTGCAGAGCGCTTACAAAATTTAACTTTTTGTAAGCGCTTTGTTCATTTACGAAGTTTCTAATTCTTCTGTAATTTTTTTACTCTACACAGCTCGTTCACAGGTTCTTTATTTCAAATGACCCTGTTGTTCATAATCAAAAGATTAGATCTCCTCGTTGTAACCCACAACTAACTAAATTCTAACGAGGAGAATTAAAGTGAATATTTCAAAAGCTAAGCGTGGAATTGCTGTTTTTTCAGCAACTGCGTTTCTAGCAGTTTCAGCGGCGCCTGCCAATGCGGCTGCTCCGGTTTACATGGAGGCCGTTGCTACATCAGCAACGTTGACTCCGCTCGCCACTGCGGGCGACATGATCGGCACATACCTAGTACCAGGAATTCCTGACGGATTAGGTGTAATCAAGAACGGAAACTCACTTCGTATCATTACAAACCACGAGTGGAGCGCAACAAATGCTATCGCTGCAGGTCGTACATCAGCTGGCGGACTCGTTTCAGGTTCATTCTTGAGCGAGATGACCTACGACATCGCATCAAACAAGGTGACCAAGGCTGTTGATCTATTTAAAGATGTCGTTTGGTATGACTACGCATCCGGCAAGTATGGGCAGAACCCAGGCGCTCCTGCAAGTGCTGCGGTTAAGGATTCATATGGAACCCTAAATCACTCTTATCTACTTAATCGTTTCTGCTCAGGTTCCCTAGCTCCAGCGGGATCATTCTTTGACAAGACATCTGGCTTCGGCGTTAACGATGCAGTGTTTCTTGCCGGAGAAGAAGGCGGAGATGAATCTCGCGCATTCGCAACAAACTTAACAACTGGTCAACTTGTTCAGCTTCCAGCTCTTGGGTTGGCTGCTTGGGAGAACGTCATCCCTGCGCCAACTAAGGGCAAGGCAACTGTGCTTATGACCAACGAAGATGGAGCTGCGACAGATAGCCAGCAATGGATGTACGTCGGAACAAAGACTAAGACTGGTGCCTGGTATGAAAAAGCTGGCTTTACAAATGGAAAGGCATACGTCGTAGCAGCGGCTGCAGATGCAGTTGTAGCGAATGACAATGAAATCCGCGCAAAGTACGGAAAGAACAATCCTTTCCCAATCACATTCGCTGAAGTGAACACGAAGGCAAATGGTAAGGATCAGAATATCGAAGCCAACGCTAAGGGTATTGAACTCTCACGCGTTGAAGATGGTCACTTTGATCCAAATAAGCCAAATGATTACTACTTCGTAACCACTGAATCAAATAAGGATCCAAAGGCAACTGCTGCTAACCCAGCAACTCCAACAGTTTCACGTGATGGTGGAGCGCTCTGGCGCATACGTTTCAAGGATGTTTCAAAGCCACTAAGCGGCGCAACTCTAGAGTTGTTGCTTGATGGTTCAGAAGATATCTACATGTCAAAGCCAGATAACATCGCAGTAGATTCACTTGGAAACGTCCTAATTCAAGAAGATCCGGGCAACAATGCACACGTTGCACGTATCGTTTCTTACCGCATCAGTGATGGCAAACTAGCAACAATTGCTCAATTCGACTCAAAGTACTTCGATTCAACTCGCCCTAATTTCATCACTCAAGATGAGGAATCATCGGGAATCATTGAAGTTAGCCAAGAATTGCGCACTTCAAAGAATGACAAGGCAAATTACTACATGTTCGTGGCGCAGATCCACGCAACACCTGCAAAGGCTCGTCCAGATATGGCTGCAGATGATGCAACCCTGGCCAAGGCTGTTGAAGGTGGACAGTGGTACATCTTGAAGATTACAAACTGGACTGACGTCTACAAGTAAATCTGTCTAACGAGGGACGAGGAAAGAGGCCAGGCGATCCTGGCCTCTTTTCTTTTGCCTACCAAGAGTTAGCACCTAGGCCACCATCGAAGTCGTAAGTACTTCCGGTGGCCCAGGCATTTGCATCAGATAATAAAAATTCAGTTACTCCAACAACTTCACTCGCAGTCGCATAACGCGCCAAAGGTGTCGCAGCCTTCCAAGCAGCAACTCCCTCAGGCCACGCTTGATCAATTCCATCACGACCAATTAAACCTAATCGCAAACCAAGTACACGCATTGGGGCATGTGTGCGAGATGCCGAACGCGTTAAGACATCGAGTGCTGCCTTACTTGCTCCATAAATTTCATGGCCGGCGCGTGGATTAAGTGCCTCAACAGATGAAATGTTTAAAACAACCTTTACTCCAGATTTAGCGGCTTCATCGATAATCTCTTTCGGCGCATCAACATTGATCCGCATCATAAGTTCGATCTCGGCACGCGCAGCAGTTGCTGGATCAAGGATCGCTTGGTTGGCTGCGTTATTGATTACATAATCTAACTTTCCCACGCGTGCAAGTGCTTCTTGTACAAGTGAGATTCCAGATTTGGTAACGGAGAGATCTTCGGCGATGACATGTAAATTCGGTCGGGCGTGTAGGTCCCCAGTATTTACTTGCGCACAGACGGTGAAACCGAGTTCTAGAAAGCGATCGACGTAGGCGCGCCCAATTAAGCCAGAGGCCCCAGTTATAAGGATGCTGTTGCCAGCAAAGTTCATCGAAGTGGGTCCAGCGCTTTTACTCGTTGATTTACGCGCTTAATCAAATCTCTTAAATCGATTTTGGTGCTGGTGCGGTTTGCAACTACTTGATCACCGGCGACCCAGACATCTGTGACATCACCCCGACCTGCCGCAAATACCAAGAGCGCATTTACATCATGCACTGGAGTTAAATGCGCAGCGTGTAGATCGATGGCTATTAGATCTGCCTCTTTACCGATCTCGATACTTCCGATGCGATCTTCTAAACCAACCGCGTGCGCTGCTTCGATAGTTGCCGCACGCACAATTGATGTCAGGTCAACATCGGCAGGGGATTGGCGCAAGGCAACAACGTGGGCTGCCATACGCATGACTGAGAACATATCTAGATCATTAGATGAAGAACATGAATCAGTGCCTAGTCCAACTTTGATGCCGGCCTTACGCAGATCGTTAAAGCGCGCCAGCCCTGAACCAAGTTTTAAATTACTGCCCGGGCAATGGCCAACTGAAGCACCTTTACTTGCCGCAATCGCCATATCGGAATCTGATAAATGAACGCCATGGCCAAAGATGGTTGGGACATCCAAGATGCCGGTATCGCGACAAACTTCGGTAGGAGTCTTGCCATAACGAGTTACCACGTCGTCATTCTCGGCTTGTGTTTCTGAGACATGTAAGTGAATACGTGCACCGAGTTCTTTAGCGATAGCAGCTACCTGCGTTAAGTTTGCTGGTGAATCGGTATAAGTTGAATGTGGCATCAAATATGTTGGAATGTACGGGCCACCGATTTCAGCAAGTACCGCCTTCCACTGATGAGCCCGTTCGATACGTTGCTCCCATTGCAGACCATCTAATCCAGGGAAATCAAAGAAGATCGGTCCCGCGATATGGCGCAAGCCAACTCGCACTGCGCCGCGATGTGTGGCGGCAGGATTTAAATACATATCCATCGTCGTAGTTGTGCCAGATAACAAAGCTTCAAGTGCACCAAGTTCGGTGCCGAGTTCGCAGGTCGCCTCATCCATGATCGCACCTTCAGCGGCCCAGACGCGTTCTAGAAAGCCTTGCAGGTTTACGCCCTCTGCCCAACCGCGCAGCAGCGACATTCCCAAGTGGGTATGGCTATTGATAAATCCAGGTGCAATTAACTTGCCCGATGCATCAAAAGTTTTTGTTGCAGCAGGCTTATCTGTACCGATATATGCAATTTTGCCGTCTTTAACACCGATCGAGATATTTTCTAATATCTCATTGCTACCGTTAGAGGTAACTGCATAGCGTGCGTTAGTGATTAATAGATCCATTGTAAATTTTCCAATTAAGAAGCCAGGATTTTTATCGCACCATCAATAATCGTGATTACATTTCCAGCGCAGCCCTTGATGACTTCACCAACGCCTTCGTGGCTAATCTCCTCATCTGAAAGACCAGCGGCAGGGTTTGCAACAGCTGCGATTGCGGCGTAGCGAAGCCCTGCTTCACGTGCCAACGTAGCTTCAGGTACACCGGTCATTCCAACCACCGTTACACCCAACATCGCGCACATTCTGATTTCGGCTGGCGATTCAAAACGAGGACCGTTATAGACCGCGTAGATACCACCTTCGTGCAATTTAATATCAGCGTTCTTGGCAGATGTAGCAAGCGCTTTTTGAATCTTCTTGTCATAGATATAGGTCATATCAATATGCTGGACGCCGCCTTCTTGCACGCCATCAAAAAAGGTATCTGCGCGACCATGAGTGAAGTCAATGAAATCATCAACTAACTGCAATGCGCCGGGTGCTAACTTCTTATCTACGCCGCCAACAACGTTTACGCCGATAACGAGCTCTGCGCCCCAGTTCTTTAGCGCTTGGATATTTGCGCGATAGTTAACTTGGCTAGGTGGCACGGTGTGGTTAACGCCGTGACGAGTTAAGAAAGCAACTTCTGCGCCATGCCATTTACCTGTTGTTATAACTGCCTGACCGTATGCGGTATCGACAGTTGTAGGGGATTGGCCTTCGAGCGCTGGAAGGTTATAGAAACCCGTGCCAGCGATGATTGCGATCTTCAATTTATTACTCCTTTAGGCCGGCCATGAGGCGGCCGATGTAGTTGCGATCTGCATCTTTGGAGTCAACGATCGCAACGATCTTTCCACCCGACATAACCGCGATGCGGTCTGAGAGCGAGAGAATTTCATCGAGTTCGGCAGATACCAAAAGTACGCCAGCGCCATTATCGCGCGCTGAAATTAACTGGTTATGGATAAATTCGATCGAACCAACATCCACGCCACGAGTTGGTTGCGCTGCAACCAAAACTGGAAGTTCTTGGCTTAGTTCGCGAGCGACAACAACTTTCTGTTTATTTCCACCAGATAGCGAACTCGCTTGATTAAAGGCTGAAGGTGTTCGGATATCGAACTTCTCAACAAGTTGTTCGGCGTTCTTAGCAACTTCGCCAAGGTTACGGACCCAACCCTTTGCAAAAGGCTCTTGATCAAATTGGTTTAGCACCAAATTATCGGCGATCGAGTAATTAGCAACTAGACCATGCTTTTCACGATCTTCAGGTACATGTGAAATACCAGCTTCATGAACTGAATGTGGGGCCATATCTTTAGTGGCAACGCCGTTGATCAGAACTTCACCTGCTTCGCGATGGCGCATTCCGCAGACCGCTTCAACTAATTCGCGCTGACCATTTCCTTCAACGCCTGCAACACCAAGAATTTCACCTTTATGAAGAACTAGATCCACGCCCTTAACCGACAAGATCTTGCGATCATCGCGAACTTGCAGCCCTTTAACTTCTAGAACAACTGCGCCGCGTTTCGCTTCGGTGCGATTTACCTGTAGAACAACGGATCGTCCCACCATCATCTGCGCCAAGCCAGCTTCATTGGTCTCTTTAGGAGTCGTTGTTCCGACTAACTTGCCACCACGCAAAACGACAACGCGATCGGCGACGGCCATAACTTCATGGAGTTTGTGGGTAATCAAGACAACGCCAACGCCTGATTTAGCGAGGTTACGAATAACACCTAATAGTTCATCAATCTCTTGTGGCGTGAGGACAGCAGTTGGTTCATCGAGAATCAAAAGCTTTACATCTTTCCGGAGCGCTTTAAGAATTTCCACGCGCTGCTGCATACCAACTGGCAGATCTTCGATTACTGCATCGGGATCTACTTCAAGGCCATAACGCTTTGATAGCGCGATGATTTCTGCGCGCGCTGCCTTCTGATTGATAAATAGGCCGCGCTTTGGTTCATCTCCCAAGATCAAGTTTTCCGCAACAGTCATTACTGGAACCAATTGGAAGTGCTGGTGAACCATACCGACGCCACGTGAGATAACGCCTGCGGTATCACCGAAGACTATTGGAGTGCCACCGATCTTGATCTCGCCAGAATCTGGCTTAATCAAACCGAAGACTGCCTTTAAAAGCGTTGACTTTCCGGCGCCATTTTCGCCAAGTAGTGCAACAACTTCGCCAGCGTTAACGGTTAGCGAAACTTTGTCATTTGCAACAACTCCGGGATAGCGCTTGGTTACGCCAGTTACTTCAAGAAGAGCGCTCATTGTTACTGTCCCTTCTCATATGGTTGACCTTCTGCAGCAGGTGGTCGCACCTTGCCGGCAGAAATTGTTAAAACAACGATCGTTAAAACATATGGAAGTGCAGCGGTAAATTGTGAAGGAATATTTACAACCTGATCGATCATCAACTGGCTGGCATAAGCCTGAGTGAGCCCGAAGAAGAGCGCTGCTGCAAGTGCACCGAGTGGATTCCAGCGACCGAAGATCATCAAGGCAAGTGCGGTAAAGCCCTTACCAGCGATAAAGCCGCGCTCAAATGAGCCAACTAGTTCGAGCGCCAGGTATGCGCCAGCAAGTGCGCCAATTGCGCCTGCGATTGTGACATTTATATAGCGCAGGCGAGCCACTGAGACACCAGCAGTGTCAGCGCTCGATGGATGTTCTCCAACTGCGCGAGAGCGCAAGCCCCAAGGCGTGTGATAAATCCCGACATAGAGAATCAGAATTACCGCAAGACCTATGAAGGTAAGTGCACCGTGGATAAAGAGAACTTGTCCAAAGAATGGAATCTTGGAAAGTAGTGGAACTTCAAATGATTGGAAGACTGATGGAATTGTCTTTCCCTGAACATAGAGAAATGAAGTCAGTCCAGTAGCCAAAATATTGATAATTGTTCCGGCGATGATCTGATCCATCCGCCAGGAAACTGCCATCAGCGCCAAGATAAAGCCCATCAGCGCACCAACTGCGAGAGCGGCGATGAGTCCGATAACGATGTTCTGTGTCAGATAAGCAACGAAGAATGCAACGAAGGCTGAGATAAGCATCGTTCCTTCAATTCCGATATTTACGATACCGGTGCGTTCGCACATGATTCCGACCATCGCAGCGAGTGCAAGGGGAAGTGCGAAGGCAGTACCCGTTGCGTAAACGGAAGTTGTTATATCTGCGTCACGAGAGTAGAAGAAAGCTGTTGCTGCAACTGCGAGCAAGATGTAACTATTGCGCTTGGTGAGGTGTTTCATAATTAGTTACCCCATCCGCTAGTCATAGATTTGTTTGAGCTATTTTTAAAGAAACGGGTAATCAACGGCGCTGTCACAAAGAGCAGAATCAGCGCCATTAGGAGATCAACAATTTCTGGGGCTACGCCGGCATCAAATTGCATATTGGCAGCGCCGGCACGCATGCCACCAATCAAGATTGCGCCCGGAATAATTCCAATCGGATGGACGCGGCCCAACAGTGCAATTGTGATTCCATCAAAGCCCAGACCTAAGTTAAAGGCTGGTGCGTAGCGGTAGGTGATACCTAATGTTTCAATCGCTCCACCTAATCCAGCTATTGCACCAGATACGACCATCGCGGAGACAACGGTGCGCTTAACTGAGATACCTGAATACCAAGCGGCATGGCGGTTTCGACCAACGGTTTCGATTCGGAAACCGCTAGTTGTACGACCGAGAACCCACCAGATAAATACGCCAAGTATTACTGCAATAAAGAATCCTGAAGGTAATTTTCCAATAATCGGAAGCCTTGCACTTTCTGCAATCTCTGAAGTACGCGTTAAGAATTGGCCTGGTTCGCGCAATTTTCCTGATGCCAAATAATCGGCAATCGCCATCACAATACTGTTAAGCATGATCGTGGTAATAACCTCATGGACACCGCGATAGGCCTTTAGCAGACCTGAAATTCCTGCAACAATCGATCCGAAAAAGGCGCCGATTATCAGCGCAATTGGAATATGAATATATCCAGGAAGACCTTCAAAGGTTACGCCCGCCCAAGCGGCAGCAAGTGAGCCAGAGAGAAGTTGACCTTGAGCACCGATATTAAAAAGACCTGCACGCAAACCAACTGCAACTGCGAGTCCGCTTAAGACAAGCGGAGTTGATTTGCCAAGGGTTGCACCTATTCCTTCAATGGAACCAAAGGCAGTTTTAAAGAGAGATTTGTAAGCAACAATTGGATCGAGTCCTTGCAACCTAATTAATATTCCGCCAATAAAGAGCGCAATAAAAACTGCGATGATCGGAATTAACCAAGAGCCAACATCAAATTTTTTAGCTGTACTTTCCAGATCGGTTTTTATGGATTTCGTCTCGCTCATAATTGGCTATCTTATTGGTTTTTCGCAATAAAGAAAGAGGAAGAAATGAAAGAGCGGGTGTGCAGATGCACACCCGCTCTTTCAACTAACTCTCAGATTATTAATTAACCTTTGAAGCCAGTTGGGATTGAACCAGCAAGAACTGCTGTTGTTGTCTTCTTCAAACGTACCTTGACTGCTGCAGGAACTTTTGATTCCAAGTCGTGGTGTGGTGCGAGACCAACTTGACCTACGAAGTTTCCGCCCTTGATTGTTCCGGCCTTAGCCTGACCAACAAGTGTTGCAACTCCAAGTACTAGCTTCTTCTCTGCAGAAGTTACGAGACATGACTTTGCTTCAGGAACTGTGTAGTACTGATCGATGTCAACACCGATGCAAAGTGCGCCAGCCTTTTGAGCTACCTTGCCGATAGCACCGTTACCGGTTGATCCACCTGCACCAAAGATAACGTCGTATCCCTGTGTAAGTAGCTGGTTAGCAGTTGTTGCGCCCCATGCTGGATCTGAGAAAGCGTTATCGCCAGCTGCGTGGTAAACAACAGTTGACTTGATCTTCTTGCTGCGCTGCTTAGCTGCGTATGCAATTCCGCCTTCGTATCCTTCACCGAACTTGCGAACAGGAAGAACTTCCTTCATACCGAATACTGCGCCGACCTTATTGGTCTTTGTTAGGTATCCAGCGAGGTAACCGGCCAAGAAGCCAGCCTTATCTTCGTCGAAGATCAAACCTGTGTAGTTAGCTTCTGTTGATGCGTTGAACTGGTCAACACCAATGAATTTGATCTTTGGATAGAGCTTTGCAGCTGCTGCTGAAGCATCACCCATCAAGAAGCCGACAGTTACGATTACGTTGTAACCCTTATCAGCGAAAAGTTTGATGTTCTTTGCATAATCTTTTGAATCTGTAGTTTCGATGTACTTAGCGAAACCATCGGCCTTCTTAGCGCCTGCAACAGCGCCTTCCCATGCTGCTTGGTTGAATGACTTGTCGTCAATCTTGCCAAGGTCAGTTACGAGACCAACACAGAATGCGCCTGTCTTACCGCAATCTGCTTCAACTGTTGCAGCTTGTGCTGGAACAATGAAACCAACTGTTGCAAGAGCGAGTGCAGCTGTTACGGCTGAAATTCTCTTAATCAAGTGGAGCTCCTTATTTAGACGCGGTCAATTAGGGCAATCGACCTACAAAACGTTTGTGGGGTAAGAGTAACCGAGCCCATGAAATCCGCTATTCACCCGCCGTTTTATGCATGTTAATCTTTATTACTTTTTGATTAACTTGAACCTTCAACTTGAGGTTTAGGTCATATGATTTACGCATGCGCCGCAAGAAGTTAACTGCACTGAGCGTTTTGGCGCTCTTTCTCCTCGGAACTCCGACCGCTGAGGCTTTATCTAAAGGCACTTTCTACCTAGAGCTCAAAACTGGCTGTTACAGCTCCAATAAAGCGCCTACTAAATCCAGCCGTTGGACAGATACAAATTACAAAACGCTTTATCCGACTGGCTGCACAGAACCGCACCACTACGAAGTCTTTTACATTGGAAAGATAAAGGCGAAAGATTTAAATTCGGATGCAGCGAAGAAAGAAGCCGGAATAGCCTGTGACAGCGCCGCGATCGCAACGTTAACCGGTCAGAAAGATTTACCAGCAACGTTGACTTATGGATATTTCTTTCCAGATCCAGGTGCCGAAGAGAAGAAGTACGGCAAGAAGATATTGTGCTTCTTTAGAGTTGCCGATCCGAAGAACGACAAGTTAACGCTTTCGATCAAACGCACTTTCCGCGAAGTCAGTTACGTTTAACCAGACCGACAACTAATTGCGTTCGCTCGCGCCCTTACCTAAGTACTTCTTCTGTGCTTTGCGCGCCTCTGAATAATGGGCGTATGCCTTCTGAGTGCTTTCCAAAGTTGAAATTGCAGGAATAGGAACTTCCCACCACGCTTCTCCACCTGGTGCATAAAGCAGCGGATCGCTATTGATATGGATCAAAGTTGCTGTTGGGTGTGCTTTAGCCACCTTCATCGCTGCAGATAGATCTGCAATGGCGCTTGGTGTTTCAGCAATACGAATTACATTCATTCCAAGACTCTCAGCGTTAGTTGCTAGATCAACTGGCAAGACATCACCGGTCTCGTGGTTATTGGCTTCCTTATCTCGGAAGCGGTACTTGGTGCCAAAGCGCTGTGAGCCGATATCTTCAGAGAGATGGCCGATCGAAGCAAAGCCATGGTTCTGCACCAAGACAACAATAAATTTCAGGCCTTCAGCAACCGCGGTAACGAGTTCGGTATGCATCATTAAGTAAGAGCCATCGCCCATCATCACAACTGGTGTGCGTGATGAATCTGCGCGAGCAACACCCAAACCTGCTGCAATTTCATATCCCATACAAGAGAAGGCATATTCCATGTGATAACCAAGTGGATCGCGTACGCGCCATAACTTATGGAGATCACCGGGAAGTGAACCTGCCGCACCAACTAGAACATCGCGTGGATCTGTTGCTGCCTGCACTGCTCCAATGATCTCGCTCTGGCTTGGCTTAGCTAACTTCTGATCAACAAAAGATGCATCAACAATGGCATTCCAGGTTTTCTTCTCTTCAGCAATCTTCTTGGCATATGCCGCATCTACTGAATAGCCAGATAGTTCCTGTAATAGTTCAGTTAACGCCTCACGCGCATCGGCGACAACTGGAATTGCGCTGCCATGTTTAAAGGCATCGAAAGCGGTTACATTGATATTGATAAATTTAACATCTGGGTTTTGGAAAACTGTGCGCGATGCGGTTGTGAAATCGCTGTAGCGAGTGCCGATACCAATTACCAGGTCCGCATCTTTGGCTAACCGGTTTGAAGTAGTTGTACCTGTGGCACCAACAGAACCACACATCTGTGGGTGATCCCAGTTAAGTGAACCCATTCCGGCTTGTGAAACACCGACTGGAATGCCAGTTGCTTCCACAAACTTAGTTAGCGCTGCGTGGGCATCAGAGTAGATAACTCCGCCACCAGCGACGATAAATGGACGCTTTGAACTGCGAATCGCCTTTGCAGCAACCGCGCTAACGCCAGCATCTGGGCGTGGACGGCGGATATGCCATTCGCGATCTGCCAAGAATTCTTCCGGGACTTCAATCGTTTCGGCCTGTACATCTTCAGGAAGACAGATCGTTACCGCACCTGTTTC
>CAZLTK010000023.1:0-11890 GCA_964562535.1 uncultured Candidatus Planktophila sp. | reverse complement strand
GAGCCTGGTCATCTAAAGATTCCCCGACAATCTTTGAAGCGAGTTCAACTGCAAGCGCACCGACTTCATTGCGAAGTGCTGTGATCGCTTGTTGACGCTCTGCCTCAATGGATGCGTGTGCAGCAGCAGTAATTCGTGCTGCTTCCTCTTGTGCTTTCGCACGAAGTTCTTCAACGATAGATACGCCCTGCACGCGAGCTTCTTCACGAAGAGTTTGTGCTTCTTCGCGCGCCTTTGAAAGCTGCTCGTTGTACTGGGAAAGCGCACGTTGCGCCTCGAGCTGCGCCTTTTCAGCGCGCTCCATTCCACCTTGAATCGCCTCAGTGCGTGCAGTGAATGCCTTTTCGAACATAGGCACCACTTTGCTGCGCAGAACAAGGAAGAGAAGCGTGAACGCAACTGCACCAACAATGATTTCCGATGTATGCGGAATCAAAGGGTTTAGCGTCTCTCCCTCGGCGGCAAAATAGAATTTATTCATAATTAGTTCAGATTATTTTCTGGGCTAATTAGAGAACGAAAGCTAGAACGAGACCGAAGAGTGCGAGAGCTTCAGCGAGCGCGAATCCAAGGAACGCGATTGGCTGTAGAACGCTACGTGCTTCAGGCTGACGTGCCACGCCGTTGATGTATGCGGCGAAGATTAGTCCGGTTGCAATACCAGGACCGATTGCTGCGAGGCCAAAACCGACCAGGTTGAGTGTGCCTTCCATTTTTTACTGCCTTTCGTTAGGTGTTAGTGCTCGTCGGCAAGGGCGCCGGCGATGTAGAGAGCGGTCAACAGAGTAAAGATGTACGCCTGAAGACATTGGACCATGAACTCGAAGAAGGTCAACACAATGCCGATACCAAAGGCAAACGGGCTAACCAACTTCAAACCAAGTGCACCTTGGGCAAGGTGTTCGCCGCCCAAGATAAATACGAGCAACAGCAAGTGGCCCGCAAACATATTTGCAAATAGACGCAGGGAGAGCGTTAAAGGACGAACTAAAAAGAAGGTAAGAATTTCAAGAGGAGTAATCAAAATGTATGCAGCCTTTGGCACGCCAGGCATGAACATGATGTCCTTGATGTATTTGAAGAATCCATGATGGCGGATGCCGACATAATGGAATACGAAGAATGTAAATGCAGCCAATACATATGCAAATCCCACGTGAGACATCGTTGGGAACTGTAAAAGCGGAATAATTCCGAACCAGTTATTGACCAAGATAAAGGTAAAGAGTGTAAATAGGTAAGGTACAAAGCGAAGGAATTCGTGGCCGATTACATCTTTTGCCAGATCATTTCGCACAAAGGCGTAAACGCTTTCGCCGGCGAACTGGAGCTTAGAAGGCACGACAGCCGCTTTACGTGATGCGGCGATGAAGAATACTGAGATCAAAACTACTGAGAGTAGAACCAAGAAAATTGGTTTTGTCGTATAAGGATTATCGCCAAAAATTGGTGGTAGTTCGAAGTCTTTGGTACTTGGCGGGACAAAGCCTTCGCCTTCAGCGCCTGAACGAACTAACGCGAGCACACGAACTCCAATTTACTTAGCCGAGATAAGGGGATTGCCTGTAACGGGGCAACCTTATGGGTAAAAGCCTTCCCCTGTGAAATCCAAAAGATGTGATCTGAGCGCTATTCGCGGCCGAATCGGAGCCAGACGAGATATATAGCCCCGCCCATACCCACGAGCAGGCCAGCCAAGGTTAGGTAACTGGTTCCGAGCCACTTATCTGCGGCGTAGCCAACCCCGCCCCAGAAAAGTAGTCCGGAAAGGAGGTAGCCAAAGATGGTCCACATTGCGTTTTCATCGCGCTTGTTCTGACTGCTGTTGCTCACTGGGACCTCCGTGGCCGTAATTACGGTTTTGCTTGAGGGGGTAATGGTAGATGAGTTTTTAGCTTGAGGTAACTAGCGATCTCTCCCCCAAGCCAGGCGATCGTAAGCGCACAGGCTGCGACCCCGAAGCTCAAACGATCGATTACATCGCGATCGGTGTATTTAGCCAGCGCCCATAGGAAAAGGCCGAGGAAGAAAAGTTTTGCGAAGTAAGAAAATAGCGCCATTGCCATCGTGCTTATCGGATCAAGATTTCTAGTTAGTCGCGAAACCAAGATATGTATGATGAAGTAAATAGCAACTATAAATTGCGCAAGCAAGGCGCCGTAGAAACCAGCAAGACCACGAGAAACAGTAAATAGAACTATTGCAATTGCACCAACTATCAGAGTTGGCTTTACCGCACCTCGTAAAAGTTGTGATTCGTTCGATTGAGTATCAGACATGGCTCACACTTTCTGTTATTCGTAGCGATTTAGATTTACCGCGGCTAAAGAAGATCGTGAACGCCAACATCGCGCCTGCAACTATTGCCGCTACCCAAAGAGGAGCAAATGCTGAGACGGTGACAGGAAAGGCAATCGTTGCCGTCCACAAATACATAATCGCAGCGGTGCGGATTTGCGTATTGCCAGCGCGCATAATGCGGTGATGTAGATGTTCTTTATCGGATGAAAACGGAGATTTACCGGCGCGAATACGGCGAAAGATCGCCAAAGTTAAATCAGCAAGTGGAATTGCAAGAACTGCAAAGGGAAGCAATAGCGGCAGAAGTGCAGGCCCTAGCTTCTCTTCGCTAATTGCATTTGGATCAACCTGGCCGGTCAAAGTGATTGCAGATGCGGCAAGCATCAGACCTAGAAACATCGAACCTGAATCCCCCATAAAGATGCGGGCGGGATGCGAGTTGTGCGGCAAGAAGCCTAAGCAAACACCGATTGCGATCGCCGTAATTAGTGATGGCGCACCGGCACGGTTAAAGCCGTAAACAACCGCCAATAAGTAAGCAAAGGCGAAGAAAGCAGAACCAGCAATTGCAACTATTCCAGCGGCTAAGCCATCTAGGCCATCGATAAAGTTAACGGAGTTAATGGTTACGAGAACTATAAGCACGGTAAGTAACTGGCCAACGCTCGGTGGCAACATGGTTACGCCATTTATCGGCAACCATAAGATTTGAATTCCGTATAACAACAAGATTCCGGCAGCAAGTGCTTGGCCTGCCAACTTGGTAATCGCATCTAATTCATAGCGATCATCCGCCATTCCCAGTAGAACCAAGAAGGTTCCGGCTAAGAAAATTCCTTGCGCATCGTTACCGAAAGATTTTCCAACGAGCTCTAGATTTCCGACAATTAAAAAAGTAGCTGACATTGAAAGCCACATCGCAAGCCCGCCCCAACGTGGAGTCGGGATGACGTGAATATCGCGCTTTCGAATATGTGCCACTGCGCCAAAGTGCAACGCCCATTTTCTTACAAAAGGAGTGATGATGTAACAGAGCGCTGCTGCAAGTAAGAGCGTTACGAGATATTCGCGCATGCGCTAATCGCTGCCTTTATGCGGTGTAGATCGGAAAGCGCGCAGTAAGTGCGTGTACTTCAGATTTGATTGCCGCGTGTGCCTTCTCGTCATCAGTCTTAATGGCGCGCGCGATAAAGGCTGCGATCTGCTGCATCTCTGCAACGCCCATTCCTTGCGTTGTTGTCGCAGGAGTTCCAACGCGAATACCGCTTGTGATACCTGGCTTTTCTGGATCGAAAGGAATTGAATTCTTATTCATAACGATCCCGGCTAAACCGCAACGCTCATCTGCAACTTTTCCAGTTACCCCAGTGCTGCGAATATCCATCAGCGCTAAGTGGGTTTGGGTTCCGCCAGAGACAGCGCGCATTCCCTCTTTTTCAAGAGCGGCTGCAAGTGCCTGGGCGTTAACAATTACATCCTTGGCATATTTTTGATAGGCAGGTGTTGCACATTCGGCGAGCGCAATCGCTTTGCCAGCAACGGCCGACATGATTGGTCCGCCCTGCATACCCGGAAATACCGCTTTATCAATCGCTGCAGCATGTTCGGCCTTAGTCAAGATCATTCCGCCGCGAGGTCCACGCAGAACTTTATGCGTTGTAAATGAGACAACATCTGCATAAGGAACTGGAGATGGAATCGCCTTACCTGCGACTAGTCCGATGAAGTGCGCGGCATCGACCCACATGATCGCTCCGACTTCATCGCAGATTGCGCGAATCTTTTCAAAGTCGACTAGCGATGGGTAAGCGGTTGCACCAGAACAGATCATCTTTGGCTTAGTGCGGATAGCGATTTCACGAAGTTCGTCATAATCAATTAACTCGTTATCTTGGCGAACGCCATATGACTCGACGTTAAACCACTTTCCAGAAAAGTTAACAGGTGAACCATGTGTTAAGTGGCCACCATGGGCAAGTGACATCGCAAGGACGGTATCGCCTGGCTTGGTGAATGCTTGATAGACCGCGACGTTTGCGCTTGCTCCAGAGTGTGGTTGTACGTTGGCATGTTCTGCACCGAATAAAGATTTAGCGCGATCAATTGCGATTACTTCGGCCTTATCAACTTCTTCGCAGCCGCCGTAATAACGCTTGCCTGGATAACCTTCCGCGTATTTATTGGAGAGGGTTGAACCAAGAGCCGCTAAAACTGCGCGCGATGTGAAGTTTTCAGATGCGATTAACTGCAGATTGGTCTGCTGACGCTTTAGCTCGGAAAGTAGAACTGCTGCAATATCTGGATCCTGCTTGCTAAGCAGTGCAAAATCCGGGCCATAGAAAGTCTCTGCGCTCATGCGGGCAAGCCTAAGCCTTATGGCGCAGAAATGTCGGGTGCGATCGCTGTGATTTGCTCAGCCGAGATCGCCCCAACGCGCACGATGCGGGCTGGCTCGCTATCTCCCGCGACAACGGTGGTGGCTGGTCCTTGGGTGATTGGCCCAACTGAAAAGATTGCAGAGACTTCAAGTTCGGTGAAATTTAATTCACTTGGATCAGTAATTGCAGGCTTACCTGCAAGCGCTGCAGAGGCTACGGCAAGTGGACCGTGCATCTTCGCTAGCTGCAAAATGAAATCTGCACTTGGCACTCGCACACTAAATGAATCTAATTGTTGGCCATCACCTAAATCCCAATTCAGTCCGCGCTGCGGCTTTAAATTGATTGATAACTGTCCTGGCCAAAAATTATTAATCAATTTTCTTACTGGTTCGCTAATTTCACGAGCAATGCCATCTACTGCTGTGCTCGAACCAATCATTACTTGCGCAGATACACCAAGCTCATCTCCACGAAGCACGTGCAGCGCGCGCACCGCATCGTGAAAGAAAGCATCAGCGACAAGTGCGTATGAATTCTCAAGTGGAGCAACGATTACATAGCCATCTTTAAGGGCCGCTGCAGCGCTGGCTAAGTGCTCATTTAACTCACCTGAATTAAGGTCGATAGTTGCCATAGCCGTTATTTTCTCACCGCAGAGGTCCAACGAGGACGGTCATTTAAATCTTTATGCAGAACTATCTCGGTGAAATCGCGAGATAGCACCGCATCAATTGCGGCGCCTTGTTCTTCAGTATGTTCGATCGCTAAGACTCCCCCGCTCTTTAACAAGCGAGCGGCGGCATCGATAAAACGTTTTGGGAGTTCCATGCCAGTTTCGCCACCAAAGAGCGCGATATGTGGCTCATGCTCGGCAACATCGCGAGGAAGCGATTGAGTGTTAGGAATATATGGCGGGTTGGCAATAACGATGTCGCATTTAACGCCCGGCAATACATCAGCCACATCGCCTTCAACAACGCGTACGTTCTCGGAAATCTTCGCCACATTCTTCTTCAGCCACTCAGTAGCTTCAGGACTTTTTTCTACTGCGATGACTCTGGTTCTTGGCGCTTCAGTTGCAATAGCAAGTGCAAGCGCGCCAGAGCCTGATCCAAGATCAATTACTGAAATCTCTCCAGTGACTTTCTCTTCTAAGTTTTTAACATGTGTGAGAATGGCTTCAACCAGTAGTTCACTTTCCGGTCGTGGCACCAATACCCCCGGACCAACTTCAATTTCTAGATGTCGGAAGTAAGCAGTACCAGTTAAATACTGCAGCGGTTCGTGTGCTGCGCGGCGGGAAATCAACTTCGCGTAGGTATCTTCGATTATCCCAAAGTCACCAAGTGATTTAAGGGTTGCATCTAACTTAACTGAGTTATGCAGATCCATTCGTGAGATACCGAGAACATATGCAAATAAATGTTCAGCATCGATCTCTGCGATATCTGCTGCTGCTAACTTCTCTTTCGCCGAACGAAGCAGGCTCTTAATCTCGCTCATTTTAAGTCGCTGCGCTTAATTAGTTGAGGAGAGCTTTGCTGCCTTGTCGGCATCAAGTAAGGCTTGGACAACATCATCTAGCTCACCATTTAACACTGCATCTAAATTATTTGATTTGTAATTTACGCGGTGATCGCTGAGGCGATTTTCTGGGTAGTTATATGTGCGGATTCGTTCTGAGCGATCCACGGTGCGAACTTGGCTTTTACGTTCTGCCATAGCAGCAGCTTCTGCTTTTTCCTGCGCATCAGCGAGCAAACGCGCGCGCAAGATACGAAGCGCCGATTCTTTATTTTGCAGTTGTGACTTCTCGTTCTGACAGGAAACAACAATTCCAGTTGGCACGTGGGTAAGGCGCACCGCAGAGTCAGTGGTGTTAACTGACTGTCCTCCAGGGCCAGATGAGCGATAAACATCTACGCGCACATCGTTCATATTTAGTTCAACGTCTACTTCTTCTGCTTCTGGCAATACAAGTACGCCCGCTGCAGATGTATGAATTCGTCCCTGGCTTTCAGTTTCTGGAACGCGTTGCACGCGGTGCACGCCACCTTCAAACTTTAAACGCGCATAAGGAGTTGATCCGGGTTCTGGAGTTCCTTTGGATTTAATCGCCATCGAAATATCTTTATAGCCGCCAAGATCGGACTCAGTCATATCGATGATCTCAACTTTCCAATTGCGCTTTTCGGCATAGCGTTGATACATACGAACTAAGTCGCCTGCAAAGAGCGCAGATTCATCTCCGCCGGCTCCTGCTTTAACTTCAATAATTACATCGCGATCATCATTGGGATCACGTGGCAGCAAAAGCTCTTCCAACTTATCGGCGGCTGCTTCAACTGCAACCTCCATCGCAGGAAGTTCAGATGCGAAAGATTCATCTTCTTGCGCCATCTCGCGCGCTGCCTCAAGATCATCGGCGGCTGTTTTCCAGGCGTTAAAGCCGGCGACCACTGGACCGAGTTGGGCATAGCGGCGACCTAGTTGGCGCGCCTTACCTTGATCTTCGTGGATCGAAGGATCGGCCATCTGCTTTTCTAACTCTTGATACTCGCGCACCATCTCATGTGCTGATGCAAAGCGATCGTTATCTTTAGCCATTTGGCTTCTCCTTTCTTCCTTATCTCTATAACTTCTTTAGAAATTTAAATCTTTATGAAATAAAAAGACCGCGCCGCAACCTCAAATGGGTTGCGATGCGGTCTCTTAGAAAGCTATTTAGCTTCGGTAGTCGCGGCGTTCTTTGATTTAGAGTTATTTCCGAAACGTTCTTCGAACTTAGCTACGCGACCACCAGTATCGAGGATGCGCTGCTTGCCTGTGTAGAACGGGTGGCAGACTGAACAAACTTCAACGTAGATAGATCCGCTGGCAACTGTTGAGCGAGTTAGAAACTTTTCGCCACAACCACAAGTTACTTGGGTCTCTTTATATTCTGGGTGAATATCTTTCTTCATTTTTATATTCCTTCTTCTATGTCTGGGTCCGCAGCTTGCGGTGAACCAGGGCCATGATTGCCATTCGGTATGGCTAGGCGCTAATACTCTCGCGAAAAGAGAAAACCGCAAAATCCGTGCGCACGCAGCACGGATTTTGCGGTTTCTCTCCCTTGATTAGAAGAGTTAGGCCTTTGGCGCAGGTGCTGGCTTTTCAGCCTTAGCTGGTTTCGCTGGTTTTACTAGCGCTGCGATTGCAGCCTTTGCTGTTGCATCCGCTGCAGCGTTTGCGCTCTTGCGGGCATCTTTTGCCGCTTGTAATTGTGCATCAGTGGTTACATTTGCAAGTGCTGCTTGGAAATCTGCAAGGGCTTTTGCACCGGCTGCACGGCGAGCATCGATGATTGCGCGATGGGCGGCGACATATGTATCCATCTGGGCTCTAAAAGTTGCTTGTGCTTGTGCTCGCGCAACTGCAGCATCTTTTGTATCTACCGCTGCTGCTGATGAAACTCCACCAAAAAGTGAAGCCGTGACTAGTGCGCCTGCGAGGATCTTCTTTGAATTCAACACCTTTGAAGTAAACATTGACTGCCTCCATATTCGCCGGCCCGTTTGGCTTTGGCTGATATGGAGAGAGTGCTCTCCGACCTTGTGGAATCCGGGTGAAGGCTTTGTGAAAGCCTTGCGGTCAGGCGGTGAAAGTTAAGAGATTAACCCTCGTTTGGACCAGAAGTGGTCTTCTGAATCTGCATCAGGAACTCGACGTTGGACTTAGTGCCCTTCATCTTCTCAAGCAACAGTTCAAGCGCTGCTTGTGGTTCAAGTGCGTGAAGAACGCGACGTAACTTCCAGACAATGTTGAGCTCTTCAGTTCCCATAAGAATTTCTTCTTTACGAGTACCTGATGCAACAACGTTAACTGCAGGGAAGATGCGCTTATCGGCCATCTTACGATCAAGGATGAGCTCCATATTTCCAGTGCCCTTGAACTCTTCGAAGATAACTTCATCCATACGGGAACCGGTATCAACAAGAGCTGTTGCAAGAATTGTTAGCGATCCGCCATCTTCAATATTACGTGCGGCACCGAAGAACTTCTTTGGTGGATATAGAGCAGCTGAATCAACACCACCCGAAAGGATGCGACCTGATGCAGGTGCTGCGATGTTGTATGCGCGACCTAGGCGAGTGATTGAGTCAAGAAGAACTACTACATCGTGACCGAGTTCAACTAAACGCTTTGCGCGCTCAATCGCAAGCTCTGCAATTGTGGTGTGATCATCGGCTGGACGATCGAATGTTGATGCGATTACTTCGCCCTTTACAGAGCGCTGCATATCGGTAACTTCTTCGGGGCGTTCATCAACTAGAACAACCATCAAGTGACACTCTGGATTATTTGTTGTGATCGCATTTGCGATTGATTGCAAGACCATGGTCTTACCGGCCTTTGGAGGCGAAACGATAAGTCCGCGCTGGCCTTTACCGATTGGCGCAATCAGATCGATAACGCGAGTTGTAAGAATGTTTGGTTCTGTCTCAAGACGTAGACGCTCTTGTGGGTACAAAGGAACTAACTTGCCGAATTCAACGCGACCGCGCGCTTCTTCAGGAGTTACGCCGTTAATTGTTTCAAGGGTAATAAGTGGGTTGTACTTCTGGCGTTGTTCGCCTTCGCGCGCCTGACGTACTTGGCCTGTAACAACATCGCCCTTACGAAGCCCGTACTTGCGTACTTGCTGCTGTGAAACATAGACATCGTTTGGACCAGGTAAGTAGCCACCGGTGCGGATAAATGAATAGTTATCCATGATGTCGACAAGGCCGCCAACTGGAACTAGAACATCATCTTCGCCAATTACTGGCTCGCGCTCTTCGCGTTGTCCACGATCGCGATTGCGATCACGGCCACGACCACGGTCACGTCCGCGTCCACGATCACGTCCACCGAAACCACGATCGTTATCGCGTGGACCGTTATCGTTCACGTTTTCTTCGCCGTCGCCATCTGAATCGTTAGCTGAGTTCGATGAGTTGTTCGCGGCTTCACGATTGGAATTCTTCTTTGCATTGCGCGCTTCGCGGCGAGCTTCGCGTTCGGCCTTTGCGGCTTCGCGGTTTGCTGCCTGTAGATCAGCGATTGCGGTTACGAGCGCATCTTTCTTTAACTTTGCAGCGCCATCGATACCGAGCTGTGCAGCAACTTCTTTTAACTTTGGAAGACTCATCGCGGCAAGCTCTGGTGAATTTGAGCGTACTGGCGTTACTTCCTGATCTTGATCTGTCATCTCTATCTTTTCATTTGGGGCTTCGATTACGAGTTTGAGTTCGTAACAGCAATAAGCCTGGTGATTTGGATTTATTACCTGCCGACTTTCACCGTAACTTCCGGCACTAGCAAGTGGGCTAACCATAGCACCATACGGCTACGAGCGGCAAAACTCACTTGGCTTAGAGGATTGTTGCTCCAGTACGCGAAATCTCTAGGGATTTCGCCTCAAATTTCGAACCTGCAGCTCTGCTCAATTCAGCAACGTCTGCCTCGGTGCCAGTGTGCAAGGCAAGGACAGTTGGGCCTGCGCCAGAGATCAATGCCGCAACTCCTGCAGCGCGTAACTTATTTAGTAATGCAAAAGATGCTGGCATCGCTTCTGCGCGATATGACTGATGCAGAAAATCTTCAGTTGCGCGATAAAGCAGATCTGGGCGCAAAGTAAGTGCGTGCACCAAGAGAGCAGAGTTTGCAGAATTACGCGCCGCATCGCGATGTGGAATTGTCTCAGGCAACATCTTGCGCGCCTTAGAAGTTGCAACTGCAGTTGCTGGAATAAATGCAATCGCACGGATCCGGGTATCAACGCTTAAAGAAATCGCTTGTGCAACTTCTTTTCCGTGTTGCTCTTCCTTCCAAGCAACGACCGCATTTCCAAAGAGAGCTGCTGCAACGTTATCGGGATGGCCTTCCATCTCTGTTGCGATCTGCAATAACTTTTCATCGCTCATCTTGTCAGAACCAGTTAGAACTAGCGCGCGGGCAAGGGAAAGTCCGCCAACGATCGCACTTGCCGAAGAACCAAGTCCGCGACCATGTGGAATTACATTTAGCGCGCGAACTGCAACACCCTTTGGCTTTCCACCTAGAAAATCAAATCCTTTATACATCGCCTTAACAAGTAAGTTCTTATCTGTGAGCGGAACATCTTCGGCGCCTTCACCGGTTACATCTATATCAAGTCCGACATCATCAAGAATTTGCGCGACATAACGATCGTGCATGCCGAGGGCTAAACCAAAAGAATCAAATCCTGGTCCCAGGTTGGCGCTAGTTGCAGGAACCTGTACCTGAATTGGATTGGCTTTAAAAGTTGGTTTTGCCATGGCTTTATTTAAGTCCTAAAGCCTTTGCGGCAGCAACAGCGTTTACTTTTACGATCTTTGGCTTTGCAAACTTCTCAAGCGCCCAAGAAATATCTTTAAGTCCGTGGCCTGTAACAGTGATTACGATCTTCTTACCCTTAGGTAATTTGCCGGCTTTCTTATATTTAATTAAGCCTGCGATACCTGCAGCCGATGAAGGCTCAACAAATACGCCTTCTTTTCCAGCAACAAGTGCATATGCAGCCAAGATCTCTTTATCTGTAACTGAATCGATTACGCCGCCTGATTTATCGCGCGCTTCGATGGCTTGATCCCAAGATGCAGGGTTACCGATACGTATTGCAGTAGCGATTGTTTCAGGCTTAAGAACTGGCTTTCCTTTAACAAGAGGAGCAGAACCAGCAGCTTGGAAGCCATACATCTGTGGCAAGGAATTTGAGATTCCATCTTTACGATATTCGTTATAGCCCTTCCAGTAAGCAGTGATATTTCCGGCATTACCGACGGGAAGTGCGTGAATATCTGGGGCGTAACCCAACATATCGATTACTTCGAAGGCGGCAGTTTTCTGTCCTTCAATGCGATATGGATTGACTGAGTTAACGAGTGCAACAGGATAGTTATCAGAGAGATCGCGCGCCAATGTTAGGCAATCATCGAAATTTCCATCAACCTGCAAAATTTGTGCGCCGTGAATTACGGCTTGGGCAAGTTTTCCGGTTGCAATCTTTCCAGCCGGAATCAGTACCGCAGAAATCATGCCGGCCTTTGTTGCATATGCGGCAGCACTTGCTGAAGTATTTCCAGTTGATGCGCAGATAACCGCCTTTGCGCCATCTTCGGCCGCCTTTGAGATCGCCATTGTCATTCCGCGATCTTTAAATG
>CAZLTK010000022.1:0-11908 GCA_964562535.1 uncultured Candidatus Planktophila sp. | reverse complement strand
ATTGCACTTGCGCTCTATGCGCGAAAGATATTTAACGAGCGATGAATTTACTGGAGATAAGTAAATTCTTATCCCTAGCTTCGGGCATCACCACAATTGGTTTGCTCCTAGCAATTGCCTTCTTTTTAAATGATGTTGAGGGAAAGCTTGGGGAAACCGCCAAAGCTTTAAGAAAAACAACTTCAATAGCAGCACTTATCTGGGCTATAACAACGGGCGCTTTAATTGTTGCAACCTTGGCACATATTCTCGGAACTGATTTATCTGGGGCTTTAGATCCCACGTCGATGCGCTCTTTTATCTCGCAGATAACGCTCGGCAAATATATGTTTGCCCAACTTTGTTTGGCGCTGCTCGTTGCGACGATTGTGGCTCGCATCAGAGGCGTTGCTGGTGCAAATGCACTGCTTTTGCTAAGTCTGGCAGCGATCATTGCACCAGTCTTTGAAAGCCACTCTGCATCTAGTGGTTCGCACGCGCTGGCCATCGGGTCTTTAGTAGTACACGTGGTTGCAATTTCTCTTTGGGTTGGTGGTTTAGTAGCGATCACCTTCTTAAGGGCGCAAGATCGTGCAATGGCGCTGCCACGCTTTAGCGCCCTAGCTTTATGGGCAGCGATCGCGGTATCCGCTAGTGGAACTGCAAATGCTTGGGCCAGACTTAACTTTCAAAGCGCCTGGAGTTCACAATATGCGCGCATGGTGTTGCTTAAGATCTTATTAACGGTAGCGCTTATCTTTTTTGGCTATTTGAACCGTCGCCAATTGAAAGGTTCACTTAAATTAAATGGAAAGCAATTAGGCCGTTTAATTTCGGCTGAAGTTTTGATCATGGCTGTAACTACCTTTGTTGGCTCCAAGCTTTCAACTATGCAACCACCTTTGCGTGCCGAAAGTTCTGTTCTCGATCCTGGTTTGGCAGTTGCTGGAATTGCAACGCCACCACCTCCAAGCCTTTGGCGTTTAGTCTCTCTCTACGATCCTGATGCGCTAATGATTGGCGTTTTGGTAACTGCAGTTGCACTTTATATAAGAGGAGTAATCATTCTTACGCGCCGCGGAGATAAGTGGCCAGTGGGACGAACCGTTGCCTTTGCGCTTGGAATTAGCGCAATTGATTATGCGACAAGCGGTGGCTTAGGTGTTTACGCCAAGTTCTCATTTGAATATCACATGATCGCGCACATGCTTCTCGGAATGGTTGCACCAATCGGAATCGTTTTAGGAGCACCGATTACCTTGGCGCTGCGCACTTTGCCACAAGGTCGTATGAGCGAAGAACGCGGAGTTCGTGGAACGCTAATTGCATTGCTCCATTCAAAACCTGCAGCAGTGTTTACTAACCCAGTATCTGCTCTGGCCTTCTTTGATGGATCACTATTTGTTCTATACATGACACCGCTCTTTGGAAATTTGATGCAGTCGCATCTCGGCCATCTTGTGATGAGCGTTCACTTCTTACTTGCGGGAATTCTTTTCTTCCACGTAATAATTGGCATTGATCCAAATCCCCGAAAAGTGCCACACATCGTGCGCATAGTTATTCTCTTCGCAGCGATGAGCATCCACGCCTTCTTTGCGGTCGCACTAATCTCAACTTCAACTCTGGTTGATCAGGGTTACTTTGCTTCGCTGCAAACACCCTGGAATTTGGATTTGCTTGCCGACCAGCATGCAGGTGGTTCTGTGGCATGGGCGATGGGCGAGATTCCAATCCTGCTTGCACTGGTTGCCACGTTTATTCAATGGATGCGCGATGACTCTCGCGAGACCAAGCGCATTGATCGAAATGAAGCGCGCTTAGCGGCCATGGGTGAACCTGATGAACTTGCTCAATACAATGCATACTTATCTAACCTTGCAGCACAAGACCGAGATAGAAAAGGCAGAGGCTAACGATGAGCGCGAACGATCTTTACGCACTTCCATCTGAGTACAACGATCTACGTGAGAGCGTTCGCGCGCTTGCTGAAAATGAGATCGCACCACATGCTGCAGCTGTAGATGAAGACCATCGCTATCCGCAAGAAGCAGCAGATGCGTTACTTAAAGCCGGACTAAGCGCTGCACATGTTCCAACTGAATTTGGTGGAGAAGGTGCAGATGCGCTTGCCACTGTAATAATTATTGAGGAAGTTGCGCGAGTTTGTGGTTCATCTTCGCTAATTCCAGCGGTAAATAAACTTGGATCGTTGCCACTAATTCTGAGCGGAAGCAAAGCGCAGAAAGAAAAGTGGCTGCCACAGCTTGCAAAAGGTAAAGGATTTTCTTACTGCCTCTCTGAATCTGAAGCTGGCTCAGATGCATCTGCACTTAAGACCAAGGCAGAGTTAAAAGATGGATCTTGGGTAATTAACGGAAGCAAGAAATGGATCTCTAACGCTGGCGTATCTGAGTTCTATACAGTTATTGCGCAGACCGATCCAAGTAAAGGATCAAAAGGAATAACCGCCTTTATCGTTGAAAAATCTGATCTCGGAGTTTCTTTTGGCGCCCCAGAGAAGAAGATGGGTTTTCGCGGATCACCAACTCGCGAAGTTTATTTCGATAACGTAACAATCGGAGATGATCGCCGCATCAGCGAAGTCGGTGCAGGGTTTGCACTTGCAATGGATACTTTGGATCACACTCGCATCACCATCGCGGCACAAGCGCTGGGTATTGCACAAGGTGCGTTAGATGTTGCGACCAAGTACTCACATGAGCGTAAACAATTTGGCAAAGAGATCTTTGATTTCCAAGGTGTGCAATTTATCTTGGCAGATATGGCGATGAATATTGAGGCTGCTCGTCAATTAACTTATGCAGCAGCAGCTCGTAGCGAACGTGGCGATAAAGATCTCAAATTCTTCTCTGCAGCAAGCAAAACTTTCGCAAGCGATATCGCAATGAAAGTTACAACAGATGCAGTGCAGGTTCTGGGCGGATATGGCTATGTCTCTGACTATCCAGTCGAACGCATGATGCGCGATGCCAAATTAACTCAGATTTACGAAGGCACCAATCAGATTCAACGAATTGTTATGGCGCGCAATCTGCCAAAAGGTTAATTGAAGCTAAGAATTGAATCTAAGAATTAAATCTGGAGTTGCTGCAGCGTTTAGCGGAACATCAAATTCTTCACGGGGTAGATCAACGCTAGAAATCTCATCTGGATGGATCAATCCGATACTCCATGCGGAAAGTTTTGGAAGTGCGCGATCGTAGAAGCCCCCACCTTGCCCCAAGCGATATCCAGATCTATCAATTAGTAGAGCCGGAACAATAATTAGATTGATAAGTGAAAGATCGGTAAGTGCGGCACCGGTTGGTTCAAGGAGTTGTTTTGATAATTTGCTTGGTGCAAGTTGATCACTTGATCCGTTCCAACGAACCCATTCGAGATCGATGCCATTTACTCGCGGCAGGTAAAGATCTTTGCCGCTCTTCAATATCGCTTGATTTAGATCTTTTGTATTTGGCTCATCGCCATAAGAGATATAACTAGCGATAGCGCTTGCCTTAGAAAATTCTGAAGATGTAGCAAGGTATGAAAAAGAGTGATCTAGATATCTTTCGCGGCGTTCAAAACGATAGCGAGTGCGAAGTTCAGACTTCTCGCTTGCTGCACTCATCTAAATCCCCAATTATCTACTGCACTAGAAGTATTGTTTCCGATTATGTCAGACCGCACTCGTGTAGATGAGTTCCTCTCCTCTCTATTAGCGATCTGTCGACCACTCGAAGCATTTGAGATGTCCCTGCTAGATGCGCATGGCGCAACTCTTGCCGAGGATATTTATGCCGGAGAACGTCTTGTCCTCAAGTCCGGTTCCAGAATTCGCTCAACTCAGATCGGACTTGCGGCATCTATTGGTCGCGATCATTTACCTACACGTCCGCATCCCCGTGTTGTGGTGCTTTCGGCAGGCCCAGATTTAGTTGAACCAGGTAAAGAGTTAAAGGCCGGCGAAGAGTACGAGACTAATTCGTGGTTGCTAACTACTGCGGTACGTGAAGTTGGAGCAGTTGCATATCGCGTCCACACAATTCCTGACGACGAAGCCCAACTGCAGGCGGTTATTGAAGATCAATTGGTTCGCGCTGATTTGATTATTATCAGTGGAGAACGCCACGATGATTCATTTGATCTAATTACTCGCACACTTTCGGCAATGGGTGAGATAACAACCGTGGATATCGCTATCGAATCTAGCGGTCGCCATAACTTTGGTGTTATTGGCCCAGATAAAACACCGGTTGTTACTTTGCCAGGCGATCCAGTTGCTGCTTACATCTCATTTGAACTTTTCATACGTCCGATGATTCGCACAATGCTTGGTGCGGCAACGATTCATCGCCCTTCAATTAAGGCAAAGCTTGAGAAAGCAATTACCTCATCTGGCGGATATCGCTCCTACATCCGAGCCGTCTTATCTGAAGATGGAAAATCGGTTCTCCCATTGTTATCTCAAGGTTCAAGCACTCAGGATGAACAAGCCACGCTCTCTGATGCCAACGCATTTATTGCAGTTCCAGAAGGCGATCTAAATATCACCGCAGGCAGTGATGTCACTGTTGTCGTGCTCGAGCGCCGTTATATATAAGTATTGATAGAGGTCTAGATATGTCTGAGCACTGGCCGATTTTCTTAACTGAGGGCGAGTTGCAATTACGCCCGCTGCGAATCCGCGATCGTCGTCGTTGGCTACTAGTCCGCGCTGAAAATAAAGATTGGCTCTCTGAATGGGAGGCAACGCTTCCAAAAGTTCCGGGAGAGAAGAACTCCAGCCAACTCCCTTCATTTAGCGAGATGGTCAGATGGCATCGCCGTGAAGGGCGCAACGGACGCTCTTATTCATTGGCAATCTGGCAGATTAACGAGCGAGGGCGCAACCTAATCGGGCAGATAACGATGGGCGGAGTTTCATTCGGTGCGATGCGCGGGGCGCATATCGGCTATTGGATAGATCGCGCATATGCCAACCGTGGATTTACAACACAAGCGGTAAATATGTTGACCCGCTTTGGCTTTGACGAACTGGCCTTGCATCGCATTGAAATAAATATTCGTCCTGAAAATGCACCTTCCATAAAGGTCGCTGAAAAAGCTGGCTATATTTTTGAAGGTCTACGTCCTAGGTATTTACATATCGATGGAAAATGGCGAGACCATCACTGTTATGTGAAAGAAAATTCCCAGGTCATTTAACCCTCTAAATCCACGGGGCGGCGGGGGTGCTCCTCTAACCTTGACCCATCATGGCTTCAGGAATTATTTATCTTTCGATTATCGGCATGTGGGTGGCTTACTTCCTCCCACGCTGGGTGCACGATCGAAACGAGTTCTCTGGAAAAAATGTAGAGAGATATAAAAGCGCACTTCGCATCGTTGCAGAAAATTCTCCAGGCGGCAGTTCTGGAACTGGGGTAATTCACACCGACCTAGATCGTGAAGCAAAAATTGCCCAACAACTTATGCGCCGCAGAATTATCTTCTCAATAATTATTATCGCTTTCGTTATGACGACAGTAGGTGCGATTATGCAAACTCTTGCAATTTCATTTATAGGAGTGCCAGTAGTTGGATTGGTTCTCTATTTGGTACACGTTCGCCACCAGACAACAACCGACCGAGCGCGTCGTCGTCGAGTTACTCAGATTCATCGCACAACAGTTGGTGTCTCATCAACAAACTTGGCTGAAGTTGTCGCACCGAAACCTTCGACTGAACATTGGATTCCACTTTCCGAACGCGAACTAACTGGTGTAACTCTTTTGCCTAAGGGAACTGCAGCTGCTCGCGGAGAATGGCAACCAAATTCTGTTCCGGTTCCAACTTATGTAAATGCTCCAAAAGCGATTACTCCAAAGCGGGTAATTGATCTGACAACACCTGGCCAGTGGAGTGAAGAACAAGAGCGCCTAGAACGCGAAGCCCTGGCCGCGGCTGCGCCTTCGCGCGATGAAATCTTTGATCAACAACTTGCAGATGAAGCTGTTGAGCGCATGAAGCGCAATCGCGCCGCCAACGAATAGTTAGATTTAAACCCAGGAAGGCAGCCACATACGCGCCTGCCATGAATCGTAAGTAATCACATCTCCTGTGAAAAGTGGCAGGAAGAAGATGAAATTTACAAAGATCACAAAGGCGATAAAGCCCAGCACCACATAGCTATTTCGCTTGTTTTCAAAGTGCATCAATAGCGCGTAGGCGCAGTAAATAACGGCAAGAATCAAGAAGGGCTGAAAAACAATTGCGTAGAAGGTGAAAACCGTGCGCTCTTGAAAGAAGAACCAAGGTAGATATCCAGCAGCCATTCCAGCAATAATTAAATTTAGTGGTGGTTCATAACGCTTAACTGCTATCGATCTAATCCAAAAGCCAACAACTACAGCAAGTGCGATAGTTCCCAACCACCAGAGCAGCGGGGTTCCAAGAGCGAGAACTTCTTGCGAACAATTCTCTGCCCCGCAAGTTTTTGGAGTTTCGTAATAGAAAGAGGTTGGTCTTCCCATAATCAACCAACTCCAAGGATTGGATTGGTAAGAGTGTTTTTCGACTAGCCCAGTGTGAAAGCCCAGCATCTGAGAGTGATAATAAATAAAAGATGTAACAACATTTTCAGAGTAATCGCGCGCCCACCCACGGCTGCTTGCAAACCAACCGGACCAAGAAGTTATATATATTGATATTGGTAATAACCCATATTGCGCTGCCGTCTTTAGCGTTGGCTTAATTAAATCGCGCCCGGTGTTATGAGCAAATGCTCGATAGAGCGCAACAACGCCAAATAGCGCAAGGAAATACAAACCACTCCACTTGGTTGCAACCGCGAGACCAAGTGCGATGCCAGCCCACCAATGCCAACGCGCCAAGAAGAAATAAGTCGCCAGCAGAATGAAGAACGAGAGATAGATATCCAACAACGCGGTACGAGAATGTACTAACGCCAATCCATCCATCGCCATCAGCGCACTTGCCGCAATTGTTATGTAGGAATTTCTAAACAGGCGCTGCGCGATGAGCGCGATTAAAACGATCATGGCAGAGCCAAGAAGTGCGCCCATAAAGCGCCAACCAAATTCGTTATCCCCGAATAGCTTTATACCTAGCGCTATTAGCCACTTTCCAACCGGTGGGTGAACGACAAATTCTGGGTCATCTCCAGATATTTCAACGCCGTGTGCCAAATAATCGCGCGCACCATCTACGTAATAAACCTCGTCAAAGACGAAGCCCTTCGGAGTTCCGAGATTGAATAGCCGCAGGGCAAGTGAGATCAAAGTGATCGCGCCAACGTAGATGCGGGTTTTCACATACCTAGCGTACTGAGAGGATGTACCCATGGCGCTCACGTTGGCAGCAACTCCTCTGGGAAATCCCGGAGATGCAAGCCCGCGCCTAAAAGATGCGATCGCAAACGCTGAAGTTATCGCCGCCGAAGATTCGCGCCGCTTTCATCGCTTATGTTCTGATATCGAAGTTACCTTTACTGGTCGCGTTATTTCATTCTTTGATGGCAATGAAACAGAACGTACTCAAGAAATTCTCGAACTCCTGCGCGCTGGAAAAAACGTCTTGGTTGTATCGGATGCTGGTATGCCAACAATTAGCGATCCGGGATTTCGTTTAGCACGTGATGCGATCGCTGAAAATTTAGCGGTAACAGTTATTCCTGGACCAAGTGCACCGGTTATGGCGCTTGCGTTATCTGGACTTGCAACAGATCGCTTTACCTTTGAAGGTTTTGCACCGCGCGCACTTGGCGCACGCCAAGCACTTTACGAATCACTTCGCTTTGAAGAGCGCACCATGGTTTTCTTTGAAGCACCACATCGCATCACCGAATCGCTGCAAGATGCTCTTGCGGTATTTGGTAGCGATCGCAAGGCGGCGATCTGTCGCGAGATGACCAAGACTTATGAAGAAACAGTTCGCGGAACTCTTGCTGAACTAGTTGCTTGGTCCACCTCAAAAGAGATTTTGGGGGAGATAACTATGGTTATTGCCGGCGCGGCTGTCGGAACGGCAGAAGTGACTGCAGAACAGATGGTTGCGCGAGTTCGTGAATTTGAGGCGGCGGGCATGGATCGCAAGGCGGCAATTGCAACTGTGGCCGATGAATTCGACCTGCCTAAGCGGATCGTTTATGCAGCGGTAGTTGATGCGAATAAGATGCCTTCGTGAAATCTTTCTACCTAACAACGCCGATTTACTATGTAAATGATGCGCCACATATTGGCCATGCATATACAACCGTTGCCGGCGATGTTTTAACTCGCTGGCATCGCCAACGCGGCGAATCTGTATGGTTCCTAACTGGCACCGACGAGCATGGTCAGAAAGTAATGCGCACCGCTGAGCAAAATAACGTTGCTCCACAAGCTTGGGTAGATCGTTTGGTGCAGGAAGCCTGGAAGCCAAATTGGACTGCGCTAAATATTGCAAACGATGATTTCATCCGCACCACCGAAGCCCGTCACACCGAACGTGTGCAAAAGTTTCTGCAATCACTTAAAGATGCTGGGCATATTTATGCTGGTAAATATGAAGGCCCATATTGCGTTGGTTGCGAAGAATTTAAGCTACCTGGCGATCTAATCGATGCCGATGGACAGAAGCTCTGCCCAATTCATAGCAAGCCGGTTGAACTAGTAAATGAAAATAACTGGTTCTTCCGCTTATCGGCATTTGTTGAACCTCTGCTTGAGCACTACCGCAAAAATCCAGATGCCTGCCAACCAGAAAGTGCGCGTAACGAAGTTGTCTCATTCCTTGAGGGCGGCGTTTCTGATCTTTCAATTTCGCGTTCTACATTTGATTGGGGCATTCCAGTTCCTTGGGATACCGATCAAGTTGTATACGTTTGGTTTGATGCGCTCCTTAACTACGCAACCGCAGTTGGGCTAACTGATGCGCCAGATACAGAAGGCGGCAAGAAGTTTGCCCAGACTTGGCCAGCAGATGTTCACTTAGTTGGAAAAGATATTTTGCGTTTCCACGCAGTTATCTGGCCGGCGATGTTGATGGCTGCAGGTTTAGAAGTTCCTAAGAAAGTATTTGCTCACGGTTGGTTGCTAGTTGGCGGCGAGAAGATGAGTAAGAGCAAGCTCACAGGTATCGCACCTTCTGATATCACCGATCACTTCGGCGTCGATGCCTTCCGTTATTACTTCTTACGCGCTATTCCTTTCGGCAGCGACGGCTCTTTCTCTTGGGAAGATATGTCAGCTCGCTATACATCAGAGCTCGCAAATGACTTTGGCAACCTGGCTTCACGCTTAGCTGCGATGATTGAAAAATACTGCGAAGGCAAAGTGCCGGCGAAAGCTACCGATGCCGGACTTTCTGCAGCGCTAACTAACACCGTTGAAAAAGCGGATGCTGCAATGGTCGCACTTGATTTCCAAGGTGGAATCAACGCGGTGATGGATTTCTGCAAGAAGGTAAATGGCTATGTAACCGAGAAAGAGCCATGGATCCTCGCGAAAGATCCGGCAAATAAAGTAGCGCTAGAAGAAGTTTTATATAACACCGCCGAATCACTTCGCGCACTTGCTGTCTTGTTGCATCCGGTAATGCCGGCAACAACAGAAATCTTGTGGGAATCACTTGGAGCAAATGCAACGATTGGTTCACTTGCAGATCAACAGATCTCGAAGGTTGCACAATGGGGACAACTTCCCGAAGGAACTCTTGTAACTAAGACTCCAGTGCTATTTCCACGACTCGAGACTAAAGAGTAATTTCCTATGGCAGATCGCCACAATCGCGATATTGATCGCCCACTGGCGCCAGCGCCGAAACCACTTCCTGTTCCAACGGTCGATGCGCATGCGCATTTAGAAATCGTTACCGATGCTGCACCTGATTCGGCAGAAGTAAAACAAGTTTTAGATGATGCAAAAGCCGCTGGCGTAGATCGCGTTGTGCAAGTTGGATATTCGGCAGAACAATCAAAGTGGTGTGTTGCAGCAGCCGAACACTTTAACGATCGCGTTCTTGCAGCAGTTGCGCTGCATCCCAACGAAGCGCCAGTTGTTCCTGATCTAGAAGCCGACTTAAAGATCATCGAAGAACTTGCGAGCCACCCACGCGTTCGTGCAATTGGTGAGACCGGTTTAGATTATTTCCGCACCCCACCTGAACTTCGCAAACGCCAACAGGATTCATTTAAATGGCATATTGAATTAGCAAAGAAGACAAAGAAGGCGCTAGTAATTCACGATCGCGATTCACACGATGATGTTTTATCTATCTTGCTTGAAGTCGGCGCTCCTGAAAAGACTGTCTTTCACTGCTTCTCTGGCGGGGTAGATATGGCCAAGCTCTGCATAGATCGCGGATACATACTTTCATTCGCAGGCACGTTAACTTTTAAGAACGCCCCCGAACTTCGCGATGCGGTAAAACTTGTTCCGCACGATCAGCTATTGGTTGAAACTGATTCACCTTTCTTATCTCCTATGCCAAATCGCGGCGCGTTAAATACTCCAGCCCAGATCGCAAATATCGTTCGCGCCATGGCTGAAGAACGTAATGAGAGCGTTGGCGCACTCGCCCAATCACTCTCCGATAACGCCGAACGTATCTTCGGTTCATTTGCCGCAGGATCCACGTTATGACCTTGCTTGGTGCTGCAGAAATCCGCGCCCTTGCCGAGAAGTTAGATTTAAAACCTGCCAAAGCACTTGGCCAGAACTTTGTTATCGATGCCAATGTTTGTCGCAAGATTGTTCGCACCGCCGGCGTTACTGCAGGTGATGTTGCACTTGAGATCGGTCCAGGCCTCGGTTCGCTAACGCTTGCGCTGATGGAGGAAGCAACCAGCGTAATTGCCGTTGAAATTGATTCACGTTTAGCAAAGCAACTACCTATAACTGCGGCGCTTCATAGCGATCGCAGCGAGATTCTTACCGTCATCAATCAAGATGCTCTTCAAGTTAAATCACTTCCAGGTGAGCCAACCGTTTTAGTTGCCAACTTGCCATATAACGTTTCAGTTCCGGTCTTCTTACATCTTCTAGAAATCCTGCCAACTCTGCGCAGTGGCGTTGTTATGGTGCAAGCAGAAGTCGCTGATCGCTTAGCCGCAAAACCAAACACCAAGGAATATGGAATTCCAAGCGTTAAAGCTGCCTGGTGGGCAGATGTAACAGGCGCTGGTTCAGTTTCTCGTTCGATCTTCTGGCCAGCGCCAAATGTGGATTCGAAGTTGGTTGGATTTAAACGCCGTGCCACACCGGGCGATGAAAAGCTTCGTAAGGAAGTCTTTACGATTATTGATCTGGCATTTGCACAACGTCGCAAGATGCTCCGTGCTGCTCTTTCATCTCGCTATGGCGGTTCCGCTGCCGCTGAAGCGCACTTGATCGCAGCGGGAATCGACCCAACGCTGCGCGGTGAATCACTGGATATCCATGGCTTCTGCAAAATTGCCCAACAAGGTTTAGAGTCTTAGCGTGTCCAAAACTAACCGCAACTCTGTCACCGTAAGAGTTCCTGCCAAGGTAAATCTGCAACTGGCAGTTGGCCCACGTGAGGCCGATGGTTTCCATAATTTAGTAACAGTTTTTCAAGCGATCTCAATTTATGACGATGTCACGATTACAAAATCTGCACCAGGTAACGGAATCACTATTTCAATCATTGGTGATCACACACACGGAGTACCAGCCGATGCCACTAATTTGGCGGTAAAGGCAGCGCAGTTAATCGCCAATGAGTATGACTTTGTGATTGATGCCCACATAGAAGTGAATAAATCGATCCCGGTTGCCGGTGGCATGGCCGGCGGAAGCGCAGATGCAGCCGCAGTAATTGTTGGCGTAAATGAGCTTTACGAACTCGAGATGTCACGTGAAGAGATGCACGAATTCGGCTCACAGCTTGGTAGCGATGTTCCTTTTATGATTTCTGGCGGCAC
>CAZLTK010000021.1:0-12025 GCA_964562535.1 uncultured Candidatus Planktophila sp. | reverse complement strand
ATTCCAAATCTAAAAATGCACGACGAGCGCGATCTAACGTAAGTTCGGATTCGGCAGAGCCATCGGTGTAATCAAAGGGTCCAGTCGGTGTGCGGCGCTTGGCAATTTCACGCAAATCCCAAATGGTTAAGGCTCTAGCTAAACGCTTTTTGCGCGAAGGTAGAGTGGGCAGCGCAAATCTAAGAAGTGGAGCAAGTTCAGTAATCTTAGGAATCTGCCGTCTTACATTCTTTTTAGCCAAATTTCTCCCCCACCCATAGACATAAATCCTATATGATTTCTTTAGATGGTTCAAAGGGTAATGCGCTCTTTAAATCAACTTTAGCCCGTCGGGAGTCGTAGTTTATGAGTAAATTGATTCAAAATTTCAAATCTGGCGATAAATCACAAAAGGATTTGCTGGGCGGCAAGGGTGCCAATCTGGCCGAAATGGTGCAGATCGGCTTGCCGGTACCACCTGGATTTACCATTACTACCGATGCTTGTCGCCACTATTTGTTAAATGGTGAATTCCCCGCCAATCTACTTACAGAGCTATTTGATTTTCTAGAGAAATTAGAAGTTGAGACTGGCAAGAAATTTGGAGATAGCACCAATCCCTTGTTGGTATCAGTTCGCTCCGGTGCAAAATTCTCAATGCCTGGAATGATGGAAACTGTCCTTAACGTTGGCATAACTTATGAGGTTGCAGAGAGCATGGCGAATACTTCTGCGAATCCGCGGTTTGCCTGGGATTCATATCGCAGATTTATAGAGATGTTTGGTAAAACGGTCTGTGAAGTCCCAGTCTCTGATTTCCATCATGTAGAAGAACGAATTATGGCTAAAACAGGACACAAAGATTTGCAGTCACTCGAAGTTGAAGACATTAAGTCGTTGGCAGATGGATTCGTTAAACTAATTGAGTTAACTACGGGCGAAGAATTTCCTACAGATCCTAAAGTTCATTTAGTTCGTGCAATTGAGGCTGTCTTTAAATCGTGGAATTCTGAACGTGCCCAAATGTATCGTCGGCGTGAGCGGATTCCTTCAGATATTGGCACTGCAGTAAATGTTCAATCAATGGTCTTTGGGAATTTAAGTGATGATTCAGGTACCGGTGTTGCCTTTACTCGCAACCCAGCAACTGGCGAAAATGGGCGCTACGGAGATTATCTACAAAGAGCGCAAGGGGAGGATGTCGTTGCTGGAATTCGCACACCACTCACTCTCGAAGATTTTGCCAACCTTGCTCCTAACTTGGCAAGTGAATTAGATTCCGTAATGCAAAAGTTAGAGGATCACTATGGTGATCTTTGTGATATCGAATTCACAGTTGAAAAAGGAAGTCTTTGGATTCTTCAAACTCGGGTTGGCAAAAGAACTGCCGAGGCTGCTTTTAGAATTGCGATCGCTTTAGTCCAAGAGGGAAAGATTGATATGGATGAGGCGTTGCGACGGACTTCTGGAGATCAATTAGCGGCGCTAATGTTCCCGCAATTCGATGTTTCGGCTAAGAAAGATTTAATTGCCTCAGGTATCCCGGCATCGCCAGGTGCTGCAGTAGGTGAGGCGGTATTCGATTCCAAGCGTGCATTTGATATGTCCAAGGCTGGTAAAAAAGTTATCTTGGTGCGTCGCGAAACCAGTCCAGATGATTTAGTTGGAATGGTGGCATCTCAGGGCATCTTGACGAGTCGTGGGGGTAAAACTTCACATGCCGCAGTTGTCGCTCGCGGAATGGGTAAGACTGCGGTTTGTGGTGTCGATTCAATTTCGGTAGATGAGCGGGCCAATTTATTTACAGTAGGTAATGTAACAATTTTTGAGGGAGATTTAATTTCGATTGATGGCACGACAGGCAACGTTTATAAAGGCGAAGTCCCGGTAGTCGCATCCCCAGTAACGTCTTACTTGGAAGGACGGCTTTCTGCCGCCTCTGATGAGGCGAGCCCGGTTGTAAAAGCGGTAGATCGAATATTGGCTCATGCAGATACCCGGCGCAGATTACAAGTGCGCACTAACGCTGACACACCAGAGGATGCCATTAGAGCGCGAATATTAGGGGCAGAAGGAGTTGGCTTATGTCGAACCGAGCATATGTTTTTAGGTGCCCGCCGTTCATATGTTGAACGTTTAGTTCTTGCCGAAAATGAAGATATCCAACGATCAGTAATTGCCGAAATGGAACCGCTACAAAGAGCTGATTTCGTAGGAATTATGATGGCGATGTCAGGACTTCCAGTAACAATTCGACTGCTTGATCCACCGTTGCATGAATTCCTGCCTTCATTAGTTCAGTTAAGTGCCGTGATGGCTCGAGCGGAAGCGTTAAACGAAGATATTTCTTTGCGCGATAAGGCGATGTTCGCTGCAGTAAATCGCCTTCACGAAGCCAATCCAATGTTGGGTCTGCGTGGTGTACGTCTAGGCATTTTGATTCCTGAACTTTATAAAATGCAGGTAAGAGCTCTGGTTTACGCTTATCTAGAAGTCAAGAAGTTAGGACACGACCCAAGACCTGAGGTGATGATTCCCTTGGTATCTACTCAGCGCGAACTTCTATCCCTGCGTGAAATCCTGGAAGCAGAAATTGCAAATACCTTTAAGGGAACGGCATTTGATGCAGAATTTCCAATTGGCAGCATGATCGAAACACCTCGCGCTGCCATTACTGCTGATCGACTAAGCGCATATGCAGATTTCTTTTCATTCGGTACCAATGACCTAACACAATTGACCTGGGCATTTAGTCGCGATGATGTGGAATCGACGTTTCTCCCCCGGTATTTAGATCTTGAGTTGCTTCCATTTAATCCTTTTGAATCACTCGATGAAGCCGGTGTTGGAATACTTCTGAAGACGGCCGTTGATTTGGCTCGGGGGATAAATACAGATTTCAAATTAGGCATTTGTGGAGAACATGGCGGTGATCCTCGCAGCATTCATTTCTTTAATTCACTCGGTTTGGATTACGTATCATGTTCGCCATTCAGAGTTCCCGTGGCGCGACTTGAATCGGGGCGGGCAACAGTTATTGCGTCCTAATCTTTGACGGGGGTAACGGATAGAGTTACAGCCATGAGCGATCTTTCGGCACAAGTGCGCAAAGCACTCGATGCAGCAGTCGCCGCCATTGGGGGATCACCACGTGAAGGCCAGATCGAAATGGCTGAAGCGGTGGCCAATGCGCTCACCGATCGCCACCATTTAATGGTGCAGGCCGGCACCGGCACGGGTAAATCTCTGGCGTATTTGGTTCCAGCGCTTGTGCATGGCCGTAAAGTTTTAATTGCAACTGCAACGCTGGCGCTGCAACGCCAATTAGTCGAACGAGATCTACCTGCAGTTGTGCCGGCACTTGAAAAAGAGTTAGGCCGCGAGATCACTTATGGAATTTATAAAGGCGTAGGCAATTACATCTGCCTGCAGAAGATGAATACCGATGAACCTGATCCTGACGGCGAAGTTTTGCTAGAAGTTAGTTACTTAGAAAAAGATGCCAAGCGCTTACATGCGTGGGCGAAGACTCCTGGTGTTTCAGGTGATCGTGATGATGCACCAGATGTCGACCGCAGAGTCTGGGCGGCAAATTCTTTATCTGGGCGCGAATGCGTCGGCGCCGATGTCTGTAATTACGGACCACAATGTTTTGCAGCACTCGCCAAGGCAAAGGCCCAGACTGCCGATGTTGTAGTCACCAACCACACCTTGCTTGCAATCGAGATCGTTGATTCGCATCCGATCTTGCCCGAACGCGATGCAGTGATCTTGGATGAAGCCCACGAATTTATGGATCGCACCACACAGGCAGTTACCGAAGAGCTCACATCTGCGCGCGTTATTCGCGCAGCTGCGATGGCGCGCAAACATATGCCGGGCAAGTTAGCTGATGCGCTCACCAAAGCGGCCGATAACTTCCACGATGCGATGGCAGATTACGGAGATCAGATCCGCGGTGACTTTGCCGCGCAAGGACGGCTTGAAGAAATTCCATCTTCTCTCGAATCACCGATCCGTAAAGTTAAAGATGCGGCTGCGGCGATCGTGCAGATCATCAACGCCGATGACGACATTATCGATTCCGATGCGATCGCCGAACGTGCGCGCGTTAAAGGTGCGGTCTCTGAAATAAATACAACCTGTGGCAAATTGTTAAAGATGGGCAATACCCATGTGCTCTGGTACGAACCAACCTTTTCAACGCTGCATTTAGCACCGCTTTCGGTCTCTGAAGTTCTTCGTTCAAATTTATTAACCAAAACGCCAGTTATTGCGACATCGGCAACGCTCACAGTTGGCAATGGCTTTGATGCGATGGCGCGCAGTATCGGTTTTGTGGTCGGTTCTGATGCCGATACCGAAAGCGAAGATGGCGATATCGATCCGGCAAATGTGCAGATGCTCGATGTTGGTTCACCATTTGATTTCGCCAATCAAGGCGTTCTCTATATGCCAAAGCATCTACCTGAACCAGGTCGCGATGGACCAAGTCCTGAAGTCTTAACCGAACTCGGCGAGTTAATTGATGCGGCAGGCGGGCGCACCTTGGCGCTCTTTAGTTCATGGCGCGGCGTTGAAGCAGCCGATGCCCATCTACGCAACGTCTTAAAAGAGTTGCCGATCACCATCATCACGCAGAAACGCGGTGATGCAGTTGGCCCACTCGTCGAACGTTTTGCGAAAGATGAAACATCTATTTTGCTCGGCACTATGTCGCTCTGGCAGGGAGTTGATGTTCCAGGTTCATCTTGCATCTTGGTTGCAATTGATCGAATTCCATTTCCTCGTCCTGACGAGCCAGTTATGTCGGCTCGGGCATCGCTGGCAGATGCCGCAGGTGGCAGTGGCTTTATGCAGGTCTCACTACCGCGCGCAGCGTTGTTGCTGGCCCAAGGCACTGGCCGGTTAATCCGCAGCGTTGATGATCGCGGGGTAGTTGCAATTTTAGATTCGAGAATTGTGACCAAACGCTACGGAAGTGTCCTACTTAACTCGATGCCCCCGCTCTGGCGCACTAGCGATCGGGCTGTGGTCATTGATTCACTGCGCAGGCTTTCGCAAACCATGAAATAATTTTTTTATGCCCAAGATTTCAACACAGGACTTAGCCTCGCATCGCGATTGGCGCCGTAATCAATTGATTTCAGCGGCCACCCAAATCGCTCTTGAGGAAAGTTCTGCCAGCATCTCCATCGCCGCAGTTGCGGCGCGCGCTGGCCTTTCGCGAACTTCGGTCTATGAATACTTTTCTAGCAGCCAAGATCTCGTTGCTGATCTGTTGATTGAAGAGCTAAAGAACTTTGGCGAACTCTTGCGCGGCGCGATCGAAAATGAAAGCGATCCAATTGCCGCGCTAACTATCTGGATCGAAACTTCTCTCAACTACGTAGGCGATGGACGTCATCTGCTTGCCAAGTCACTTCATGCCACCACTTTGCCGCGCGAGCGAAACGCCGAAATAGGCGCTGCCCACCGTCAAATGTTGGCACCGCTTAGCAAAACCTTCGCCGCCCTTGGCATCACAGATACCGCACGCGCCCTCGCGCAGTTGCAGGCGATGACAGATGTAGCAACCCGCCGCATCGAATCAGGTGTCGCAACGGCAGAAGATGAGATTGCAGTTACAACCAACTTCTATATCGCTGGAATAAAGGCTTTAGCTAACTCTAATTCTTAGCTCTTGCTTAAGTGCTAGCCACATTCCTTCTTTGGCTGGCGCTGTAGCAACGATGGTGCAGATCCCGCGCTTTTGAGCCTCGATTAGATTTAGCTCAACGCGACAGTTCTTACTCAAACTCTTGTAAGAAATGGTCTCGCCGAAGTTTGTTTCGGCAGGCATCGCTTTAGGCTTACCCTTTTTGAGTTCCTTGGTAGCGCGCTCTACCTTTTGAACTCCCGGTTCGAGGATAAACGGATAGTTTGCAGAACTTGCTGCGAACTTATCGTTGCCGGCAGTTCGGTGAGCAAGCGCGCATTGTCCAGCACCCTTAAGTGCAGTAAGCGTTCCATTTGCGTATGAACATTCTGGAGTTAATGAAGTTAGCGTGACTGGCAGACCAGATTGCGCGGTTGCAACAATCTTTGCGTCTTGGCGATAGGCAAGTGCCATCGGAACATTTCGGGTAAGCGGCTTGGTATTTAATGTAACTGTGACTACATCAGCCGGCACCAAAGGTGCAGCAGCACCTTCACGGAAGGTAATTGGAAGGAACAAATCTTCGCTGGTATCTGCTGTTGCAGAGCGATCAAGGCGGAAGAAGATTCCGCAAGAAGTCTTGGTGCAGTCGACGTTTACGCCGCGACCTGAAATTTGGGATGCGACTTTAAATGCGATCGGTCCAGTTGCGCTAACCGAACCAACTTCACCTTTAGTGCTGATCCAGAGTTGTAGATCATCGCTGCAAGTTGCGGGACGAGCACCAGCGACTGGGGCGATGCACTGTTGCATATACATTCCGCCCTTGGTCGTAAATTTTGTAAATCCACCATTGATGGTGGCACCTGCTGGGTCAAGATTTGTTAGTGGGCCGCTTTGGAAGACAAATGTTTCCGCGCTGGCACTTGGTGCGCTGAAAACAGGTATGGCCAGTGCTAATACTGAGATTAAGGTCATTAATTTCTTCATTTCTATTTCCTTTTCTTAAATGTGACTGGAATAAAAAGATCGCGCGATCTATCCCCTTCACGTAGATGATCTGATCTAACTGTTAAAGCGCATTTACTTTTGCGGCAATCGATCTTCCCGATTCGTTCTGAGACCCCGACGCTCTTGGTAAATCTGCCACCCGCACGGAAAGGTTCTGCCAAATTGGCGGCATAGGGCGGTGCATTTGAAGAGATCCAGTAAGAAGCATCGCCAATTCCAGATTTGTTAACGCCACCGCCACAAGGAGTTGGCGCACCACCAGCTTTTGGCATCACGCAGTAAGCGAGGTAGATACCGACCGTTTCATCAAAACCTTTACCGGTGATGACAATCTGGGCCTGACCGTTTTTATCAACGGTTATATCTCGCGCTTGTGCGCTTATTGATTCACCGAACTGACCTTTAACAACTTGGGGTTTCTGGGCAGCGTTGCTCGGTGCACTGCTTAGTGAGATTAGAAGCAGCGCCGAAGTGGCTGTTGTAAGAAAAGCCTTTACGCGCATGAGAAAACCTTACTTTTATCTCGGCAGGCCCTTATCCGACAACCCACCCGTATCTGTCAGGTAAAAGATTGAGATGATTTAAGGGTGCTAAAGAATGGTCGATTCCGGCATCTGACAGTGGCTCTCGCCACAGTGCTTTTCTTAACCGGATGTAGTTCCAGTGAAGATGCTGTGCAAGAGATTAAAACAGCTGCCGCAATTAGCATCGAAGATGGCGGCACTTCTTCAGCAAAGCGCGTAATCGCACTAGCAAACGGTTCTGCAGAAATTTTACTTTCTTTAGGCTTAAAGCCAATTCTTATTGGACGTGATATCGCCAGCACTGAAGAGGTTCTTCTAGATATTCCAATTGTTACCTCTGGCCATCAAGTTGTTGCAGAAAATATTTTGAAGTTAAACCCAGATTTAGTTCTGATCGATGATGCCACCGGCCCGCTCGCTGCAATTAAGACTCTGCGAGAAAATGGAGTAAAGATCGTTCAAGTGCGTCAGGCATGGACGCTCTCGGATATAAATCTAAAGATCGCCGATATTGCAGGCGCTGTTGGCGCAACTGCCGCTGGCGCTGCCTTGAGCGAGAAAATCAACCAATCACTTTCTGAAGTTAAGAAAGCAGATCGAAAAGCACGTATCGCCTTTCTCTATCTCCGTGGTGGGAGTTCCATTTATCTACTAGGCGGAAAAGGTTCAGGAGCAGATTCACTAATCGCGGCGATAAATTCCGTTGACGCGGGCGCAGAGTTTTCGAAAGATCCCTTTACGCCAGTAAGCGCCGAAGTTCTGGCTGAGTTAAACCCAGATGTAATTTTAGTTATGAGTAAAGGCCTGGCATCGGTTGGGGGAGTTGCAGGTTTGAAGGCGCTACCTGGGGTTGCCCAGACAACTGCTGGAAAGAAGGGGCGCATCCTTGCCGTGGATGATTCTCTTCTGCTCTCCTTTGGCCCCCGTACACCAGATCTGATTCTTCAGATGGCCGCATCAGTAGATGAGTTAATGAAATGAAGTTACGTTTCTCGCTAATTGTTATCGCGCTAAATATTGCAGTGGTTGCATCTCTATTGCTCGGTGCAACGCAGGTGGAAAACATCTGGCGCTATCTCTTTAACCCGGGCTTTGACAGCGCAAGTACCAACCATTTAATTCTCTGGCAGATACGAATTCCACGCATTCTGGTAGCGCTCTTAATTGGCGCAGCACTTGGCTTAGCCGGTGCGATCGCACAATCTGCGGCAAATAACCCATTGGCAGATCCGGCAATCTTAGGAACATCAGCAGGTGCAAGCCTGGGCGTTGTAATTGGCGTTCTCTTAAACCTTGCTCAAGTGGGTTCAGTGTTGGCAGTTCTCTTTGCAACGATTGGTGCGCTGATTGCAACGGCGCTCACCTTTACCTGGGCGCGCTCAGTCGGTGCCTTGATCATAATTGGAATCGGCACCTCAGCGCTCTTCTCTGCAGTTGTTGGGCTTCTGATAACCGCCACAAATAATCCAGAGATCCGTTCGATCTCATTCTGGTCGCTGGGCTCATTGGCCTTATCTACATCAGAGAGCCTTTTGATTATCACGCCAGTATTTCTGGTCTGCTTTTTCTTCGCCTTTAAAATTGCTCCACAGTTAGATCTACTTTCACTCGGCGATATCTCAGTACGCCATTTAGGACTTTCTGCTAAAGCGATCCGCTTAAAAGCCTTCTTAATAATCGGTTTGTTGGTTGCAGTGAGCGTGAGTACCGTGGGCTCGATCTCCTTTTTGGCGCTGGCTGCCCCACATATTGCACGAATACTCTTTGGTGGAAAGAACCGAATACTGACGATCGCATCTTCGCTAATTGGTGCGCTGATCTTGCTAATCGGTGACACGATCGCGCGTAGCGTTCTGCCGCCATACGAACTACCAATCGGCTTGATTACATCTTTATTGGGTGCACCAATTCTTATCCTGCTAGTGCGAAAGGCGGCGCTGATATGGAAATAATTGAGATCAAAGATCTAACGCTGCAGCGCAATAACCGCCAACTCTTCGCTGGGCTAAACGCCACAATCGCTAAAGGTTCAATTAGCGCAATTGTCGGCCCTAATGGTTGCGGCAAGAGTTCGCTGCTCTTGGCTATCGCCGGTGACCTAAAACCAAGTGGCGGTTCTATCTTTATCGCGGAAAAGAATTTGCAACATCTAAGCGATCTCGAACAATCGCACCTGCGCAGTATGGCGCTACAAGAGCGCACCTTCTGGTTACCGATGACAGTCCGCGAAGTACTTGCCTTAGGGCAGAGCGAGGAAGCCAAGAATCAAATAACCAAGATAGCGGCCGACTTAGGGCTTACCGAATCGCTGGACAACTTAGTGACCACACTTTCAGTGGGACAGGTGCAACGGGTTGAAATCGCCCGCACCTTATTGCGCGACTGCCCGATCTACATTTTTGACGAACCTTTTGCCGCACAGGATCTAGCGAGCAAAGAGAAGTTGATAGAGATCTTTAAGCAGATGCGCAGCGCAGGAAAGACAATCATTCTGGTAGCACACAGCGAAGTTGAAAAACTATCTTGGTGTGATCAGATAATCCAACTGGGCTCTTAAATCTCGCCAAGATTTTGCAAAGCTGGGATGTAGCGGCAAGCGAGTTACATCATCAAATAAGACCCAGCGAACTTCATGAGATTCGTCATTTAACTCATGCGCCACAAGTTCACTCGTTGCCTCAGCAATAACTGTGTCATAGCTCCAGTTACCGTGGTTATCCGTCGAACTTGTTCTAATCAATAGCGCTTGTGGATCAATACCGGTCTCTTCAACGGCTTCGCGAATTGCCCCATCGATAACGCTCTCGTGCGAATCTCGCGCGCCGCCTGGGATTCCCCAAGTGTCACCGTTATGAACCCAGGGCGCACGGTGCTGCAACAAGATGGCGCCGTCGCGATAGATCAACAAACCTGCTGCGCCATGCAAACCCCAATGTTTAGAGCCGCAACTGCACTCGACCCAACCATCTCCATCGCGCGCAGCCATGTCCATACCTTTCCATATGAGCCGATAACTATCCACATGGAATAGGCGCGAGGCGTTTTTTATCAGTTGCAAGATCTATCTTCCCGCAGATGAAGCTTCTATTAATTCTGATTACAGCGTTGGTAATTTCTCTACAAAATCCCACTTCATACGCAGCAGATTGCGTCAAAGCCTGTGTTGATGTCTATACCCAAGATGGGCAATTGGTAATTGAGGCGCGAAAGGGAAGTGGCCCAAGTTCAAGCAAAGTTACGAAACCTAAGGTTGTTAAGCCAAAGGTTGTTGCTAAACCAAAAGTTGTTATTAAACCAAAGCCAGTTGTAAAACCAAAAGTGGTAGCACCGATCAAAAAATCACCTGCGAAACCTGTAAAGAAACCAGTTAAAAAAGCGGCACCGAAAGTGGTTGCGGCAACATCACTTAGCGATCGCTTAAGTAAGTCACTTCCCACTGGGGGCATTTCATATCAGCCTAATTTCAAACCGTTAATCCACACTCCAGTCTATTTCTGGAACGACTTGCCATCGGTCTTTCGCACCCAAGTTAATTTAATTGGCGAAACCATCGATGTCGTTCTGCGCCCTTCATATCTGTGGTCATTCGGTGATGGTTCTTTCTTGTCAACAACCGACCCAGGTGGGCCATTTCCTGAAGGCAAGATCACTCATATTTATTCGCAGCCCGGCATTTACCCAGTGCTGTTAACAACTACCTGGAACGGCAGTTTTTCGCACAACGCCGTAGAACGCGCCATTTCCGGCCAAATCAAAAAAGTTTCAGCGCTGACTATCACCGTGGTGGCAGCTCCAACCCGCTTTATGAATTGAGAGAGATGACCACACTTACATCACCACACGACCTACTTGCCGCAATCCCTTTTCTTATCGGTTATCACCCTGAAGATTCGCTAGTTGTAGTCTCGATTAAAGATAACGCCGTCGGAATGGCGATGCGGATTGATTATCCAGTTGATATTCCCGAAGGTGCTTACGACTTACTGGCCTCACATCTGCAGCGAGATTCAGCAACCGGGGCGTTATTAGTTGCCTATGTTCCAAGAGATCGTAGCGATGGGGAGGTAGTTCTAGCCGATGCCAGCGCTGCGCTAACCCGAATCGGTATTGCAACAGATGAATCTCTGCTTATTCAAAGCGGGCGTTATCGCTCTGTACTCTGCCAGGATCATGGTTGTTGCCCTGCTGAAGGAAACTTAATTCCCGAGATCGATGGTTCGCGCATCGCTGTTGAACATGTAGTGGCAGGACGTGCGATGCCCTTTGCCAATCTGCAAGCACTCACCGATTCAATTTCATCGTTGCCGGTAGCAACGGAGGCTAAATGGTGCGAAATGGTGGATAGCTTTGCGATCCCTAAAGTTCTAGATAACTTGCCGAAGTTACAACGCGACGGAGCAACTGCGGTAATTGATTTAGCAGGTGAATTTGCCAGTGGACGCATTGGCCAAGATCTCGAACTCACTGCGCGGGTGATTGGGCGGTTAAGGGATATTCAGGTGCGCGACTTTGCACTCGGCAGCCATGATGAAGAAAGCGTTGATACCTACTTTCAGATGTGGCGCCACCTAATGCGAATCGCGCCAAAGGGTTACGTGGCACCGATCGCATCTTTGTGTGCTGCGCTGGCATATGAAAGCGGTGATGGCGCACTTGCCCATCGCGCGCTAGATCGCGCCCTCGAAGATGCCAATGGTTATTCCCTGGCGCTCTTATTGCGCCGCGTCTTTACAGCAGGGTGGCCGCCCGCATCCTTTGCGGCGATGCGAAGAGAACTACATCCCAAAGTCTGCGCTGGAATTTTTGGGTTAGACTTACCTCCAGGTCACGAGCTCTAATCGATAGCCCCGGCTGATTAGACGGCAACCCTCCA